>NZ_JBEYWV010000017.1:0-190081 GCF_040644575.1 Streptomyces sp. NPDC046939 | reverse complement strand
GTTCCCCGCGCCCCTCAGGGGCGCGGGGAACTGCGCGAGCGACCACGACGCGAGCCGCGCTCGACAAGTGGGCGCAACCAGGCAGACGCCGTGCGGCCAGTCGATGACTCAGCCGCACTCGCTGAACGAACGGCCCTTAAGACGCCGCGCCCGAGCTGGCCAGCGCCTCGGACAGTTCGCGGGCCACCTGCTGGAGCACCGGGACGATCTTGTCGGTCGCCGCCTCCGTGACGCGCCCCGCGGGCCCGGAGATGGAGATGGCCGCCGCCGTGGGCGAATCGGGCACCGGCACGGCGAGGCACCGCACCCCGATCTCCTGCTCGTTGTCGTCGACGGCGTAGCCGAGTCGGCGGACGTCCTCCAGCGCGTCGAGGAACCCGTCCGGCGTGGTGATCGTCTTCTCGGTCGCCGCGGGCATCCCGGTCCGGGACAGGAGCGCCCGCACCTCCCCGGCCGGCGCATGCGCGAGCAGCGCCTTGCCGACCCCGGTGGAGTGCGGCAGCACCCGCCGCCCGACCTCGGTGAACATCCGCATGGAGTGCTTGGACGGCACCTGGGCGACGTACACGATCTCGTCCCCGTCGAGCAGCGCCATGTTCGCCGTCTCGCCGGTCTCCTCGACGAGCCGCGCGAGGTACGGCCGCGCCCATGTGCCGAGCAGCCGGGACGCGGACTCTCCGAGCCGGATGAGCCGGGGCCCGAGCGCGTACCGCCGGTTGGGCTGCTGGCGTACGTAGCCGCACGCGACCAGGGTGCGCATCAGGCGGTGGATGGTCGGCAGGGGCAGACCGCTGCTCGCGGAGAGTTCGCTGAGCCCGACCTCGCCCCCCGCGTCGGCCATCCGCTCCAGCAGGTCGAAGGCGCGCTCCAGGGACTGGACGCCACCGCTGGGTGCGGACTTGGCGGCATCAGTGGTGCTGGCGTTCGACGTCGGCACGGCGCGTTCCTTTCGAGGACAGGCAGGCAGTGGTGCAGCCTACCGGCGGTTTCCGGCCGGGTACCCCCTTGACCTGGAAGTTCGTCGGTAGCTACATTCTGCCTTCCGGAAGGGTAATTCCACTTTGTGGAAACGTCCAGGGGGTCGGTGACCCTTGACGGACCGCGGACGCGACGTGAGACTCCTTCGTCAGAGCCTTCAACAGAACGTTGAAATCGAGCAGGGAACCCAGGAGGTCCAGGGTGTCAGAGGCCGAAGTCGAACTGGTGCTGCGCTCGACCCGCGTGGTCACCCCCGACGGCACGCGGCCCGCGTCCGTCGCCGTGGCCGCCGGAAAGATCGTCGCGGTGCTCGCGCACGACGCGGAGGTCCCGGCGGGCGCCAGGATCGAGGACTTCGGCGACCACGCCCTGCTCCCCGGCATCGTGGACACGCACGTCCATGTGAACGACCCCGGGCGCACGGAGTGGGAAGGCTTCTGGACGGCCACCCGTGCCGCCGCGGCCGGCGGCATCACGACCCTGGTCGACATGCCGCTGAACTCCCTGCCGCCGACCACCACCGTCGACAACCTGCGTACGAAGCAGGAGGTCGCCCGGGCGAAGGCCCACATCGACGTCGGCTTCTGGGGCGGCGCCCTGCCCGACAACGTCAAGGACCTGCGCCCCCTGCACGACGCCGGCGTCTTCGGCTTCAAGTGCTTCCTGTCGCCGTCCGGCGTCGACGAGTTCCCGCACCTGAACAGCGAGCAGCTGGCCGCCTCCATGGCCGAAATAGCCGGCTTCGGCGGCCTCCTCATCGTCCACGCCGAGGACCCGCACGAGCTGGACGCCGCCCCGCACCACAGCGGCCCCAAGTACGACGACTACCTGGCGACCCGCCCTCGTATCTCCGAGGACACCGCGATCAAGGGGCTCATCGACACCGCCAAGCGGATCGGCGCCCGCGTCCACATCCTGCACCTGTCCTCCTCCGACGCGCTGCCGCTGATCGCCGCCGCGAAGGCCGAGGGCGTCCGGCTGACCGTCGAGACGTGCCCGCACTACCTCACGCTCACCGCCGAGGAGGTCCCGGACGGGGCGAGCGAGTTCAAGTGCTGCCCGCCGATCCGCGAGGCCGCCAACCAGGACCTGCTGTGGCAGGCGCTCGCCGACGGCACCATCGACTGCGTCGTCACCGACCACTCGCCCTCCACCGCCGACCTGAAGACCGACGACTTCGCCACCGCGTGGGGCGGCATCTCCGGTCTCCAGCTCAGCCTCTCCGCCATCTGGACGGCGGCACGCGCGCGTGGGTACTCCCTCGACGACGTGGTCCGCTGGATGTCGGCCCGCACCTCCGCACTGGTCGGCCTCGACGACCGCAAGGGCGCCATCGCCGTCGGCCGCGACGCCGACTTCGCGGTGCTCGCCCCCGACGAGACCTTCACCGTCGACCCGGCCGCGCTCCACCACCGCAACCGCGTCACCGCGTACGCGGGCAAGACGCTGCACGGCGTCGTCAAATCGACCTGGTTGCGCGGGACACGCATCGTCGCCGACGGCGAGTTCACCGCTCCGCAGGGCAAGCTGCTCGAAAGGAAGAAGTAACACCGTGGCCGCATCCTCCGAGTCGTCCGTATCCGCCGACATACCCCGCTTCACCGGTGACGCGAGCCCCTTCGGCGGCGGCGACCCGTACGCCGACTACCGCACCGCCGACTTCCCCTTCACCCGCTACGCCGACCTCGCCGCGCGCACTCTCGGCGCCGGGGTGATCGCCGCGAACGACGAGTTCTTCGCGCAGCGCGAGAACCTCCTGGTCGCCGGGCGCGCCGAGTTCGACCCGGAGCACTTCGGCCACAAGGGCAAGGTCATGGACGGCTGGGAGACCCGCCGTCGCCGGGGCACGGGACCCGAGTACCCGTGGCCCACCGAGGACGACCACGACTGGGCGCTGATCCGGCTCGGCGCGCCCGGCGTGATCCGCGGCATCGTCGTCGACACCGCCCACTTCCGGGGCAACTACCCGCAGGCCGTCTCCGTCGAGGCGACCTCGGTGGCGGGCGCACCCACCCCCGAGGAACTGCTCGCCCCCGACGTGAAGTGGACGACGCTCGTGCCGCGCACGGCGGTCGGCGGCCACGCGGCCAACGGCTTCGCCGTCGACGTCGAGCGGCGCTTCACCCATCTGCGTCTCAACCAGCACCCCGACGGCGGCATCGCCCGCCTGCGCGTGCACGGCGAGGTCGTCCCGGACCCGGAGTGGCTCGCCACGCTCGGTACGTTCGACGTCGTCGCCCTCGCCAACGGCGGCCACGCCGAGGACGCCTCGAACCTCTTCTACTCGCCCGCCTCCAACACCATCCAGCCGGGTTACTCCCGCAAGATGGACGACGGCTGGGAAACCCGGCGCCGCCGCGACACCGGCAACGACTGGATCCGCTACCAGCTCGTCGCGCAGGCGCAGATCCGCGCCCTGGAGATCGACACGGCGTATCTGAAGGGGAACAGCGCCGGGTGGGCGTCGGTCTCCGTCAAGGACGGCGCCGACGGCGAGTGGGTCGAGGTGCTTCCCCGCACCCGCCTCCAGCCCGACACGAACCACCGCTTCGTGCTCGACACCCCGGCGGTCGGCACCCACGCACGTATCGACATCTATCCCGACGGCGGTATCTCCCGCCTGCGCCTGTTCGGCTCCCTGACGGAGCAGGGCGCCGCGCACCTGGCGGCGCGCCACGCGGAGTTGGGCGCGTAGCCGTCCTCACGTCCGCGGGGCCGCACCGGCTGACAGCACCGGTGCGGCCCCGCGGCCCGTTCGGCTATGCGGCGTGCCCGCCGTCCACCGCCAGCTCCGCACCCGTGACGTACGAGGCCGAGGGCCCCGCCAGATAGGTGACCGTGCGGGCCACCTCGTCCGCCGTGCCGAACCGGCCGAGCGCCGTCGCCTCCGCCTGCCCCGCCGCGTACGGCCCGTCCGCCGGGTTGAGATCGGTGTCGATCGGCCCGGGGTGGACGATGTTGGCGGTGATGCCCCGCCCGCCCAGCTCCCGCGCGAGCGCCTTCGTCAGCCCGATCAGGGCCGACTTGCTCATGGCGTACAGCGTGCCGCCGGGGCCCGGCACGTGCTTGGTCATGCACGTCCCGATGGTGACGATGCGCCCGCCCTCGCCGAGCACGGGCGCCGCGGCCTGCGTGGTGAGGAAGACGCCGCGCACGTTCACGGCGAGGGCCCGGTCCACGTCGGCGCGGGACAGGCTCTCCAGCGGGCCGAGGACACCGACGCCGACATTGTTGACCAATACGTCGAGCCGCCCGAACCGCTCCACGACCTGCGCCACCGCCCCCGCCGCCTCGTCCGCGTCCGCAGAATCGGCGCGGAGGGCGAGCCCGCGCCGCCCGACGGCCTCCACCCGCCGCACGACCTCCTCGGCGGCCTCCTTGCCCCGCACATAGGTGACGGCCACGTCGAAGCCGTCCTCCGCGAGCCGCACCGCCGTCGCCGCGCCGATGCCCCGGCTGCCGCCGGTCACCAGAGCCACCTTGCCGTTCATGCACTCTCCTGAGGTCATCGGTTGTGACGACATCGAGTACAGCGGCGTACGGGGGCGAAGGCTGGCGGCTATCGGACGGTAAGTCCGGACGCGTCCGGAGACACATGTGAACACCCGGAAAACATGCGGCCGTTGCTGTTGACGTGTACCCGTCTACGCGCGTCATGCTGAGCGGCATGAAGACTCCCCCACGCTTCATGAGCGTCGCGGCCCTCGCCGCCGCCCTCCTCGTCGGCGGCCCGGCCACGATCACCGCCCAGGCCGCCACGACGACCGCCCCGACGACCAGCGCGGCATCGCCGTTCTCCGCCGCCGCCGTCGGCGACATCTGCTTCTCCGACCTGCCGTCCCAGGCCCACGACACCCTGGACCTCATCGCGCGGGGCGGCCCGTTCCCGTACGACCAGGACGGTGTCGTCTTCCAGAACCGCGAAGGCGTCCTGCCGTCGCGGTCGACCGGGTACTACCACGAGTACACCGTCATCACGCCGGGCTCCTCCGATCGCGGCGCCCGTCGCATCGTCACCGGAGAGGCGAACCAGGAGGACTACTACACGTCCGACCACTACGCGTCGTTCGACCTGATCGACCACGCCTGCTGACCCGCTCCGCGCCCAGGGCGGGCCCTAGCCGTTCTTCTGGCTGTCCGCGGCCGCCAGTAGGGCGATCGCGAGCACGATCAGCGCGATGCTCCCGTAGACCTCGTACCCGTCGAGGAAGCCGAGATACTGGATCAGGCCCCAGCCCAGCCAGCCGGTGAACTCGTGGACGAGGCCGATCGCGCCCTGGACCAGGACGAGGACGCCGACGACCTCAAGGATCTGCTGCAACTCCTTCTTGTTCATGCCCGGCACTCTCGCCCCGCGGACCCCCCACGCACATCGGCCGCGGGGCGAGGCACATACGCCCATGCGTCGCCGCTCCGGGCGGCGGAAGCCGACCAAAGTCGCCGGCCGTGCGACTTTGGTCGGCTTCCGGCCGTCACGGACGGTACGGAGCCGGGGCCATGCGTAGATTTGTCGACCATGAAGGCGACGCAGCAGACCGGGACCACCGAGCAGGCGGCCGGACCGCAGCCCGGGTGGCGGCGTCGGCTGCTGCCCTCGGGCGCCGTCGGCGAACTCGACCTGGGCCCCGACGGTCACCCCGGCCGCCGCAAGCGCACCGCCCGAGACTGGGTGGTCGACTTCAGCTGCTTCCTGATCGCCGTCTTCTTCGGACTACTCCTCGGCGACCAGGTCTGGAACGACCCCACCACCCCACGCGCCCTCGCGGGCCTCGACCAACTCCTCGGCGCCCTCGCCTGCGCCGCGCTCTGGCTCCGCAGACGGTGGCCGCTCGGCCTCGTCATCGCCATGATCCCGGTCGGCTTCCTCTCCAACACCTCCGGCGGCGCGGACATGATCGCGCTCTTCACGCTCGCCGTGCACCGGCCGTTCCGCTACGTGGGCTGGACCGCGGCCGTCTCCCTCGCGCTCATCCCGCTCTTCTTCTGGCTGCGGCCCGACCCCGAATCGTCCTACCTGTCGGCGGTCGCGTGGACCGTCGTCGTCACGGTCACCGTCGTCGGCTGGGGCATGTTCGTCCGCTCCCGGCGCCAGTTGCTGGCATCCCTGCGCGACCGTGCGCACCGGGCCGAGACCGAGGCGGAACTCCGCGCCGAACGCGCCCAGCGGCTCGCCCGCGAAGCCATCGCCCGCGAGATGCACGACGTCCTCGCGCACCGTCTCACCCTGCTCAGCGTGCACGCCGGTGCGCTGGAGTTCCGGCCCGACGCTCCCCAGGCGGAGATCGCCCGCGCGGCCGGGGTCATCCGGGAGAGCGCGCACGAAGCGCTGCAGGACCTCCGCGAGATCATCGGCGTTCTGCGCGCCGCCGATCACGGGGAGGAGTCCGGGCGGCCCCAGCCCACGATCGCCGCGCTCGACACGCTGATCGCCGAGTCGCGGGAGGCGGGCATGAAGGTCAGCCTCGACCAGCGCGTCGCCGAACCCGAGAGTGTGCCCGCGTCCGTGGGCCGCACCGCCTACCGCATCGCGCAGGAGGGCCTCACCAACGCCCGCAAGCACGCACCCGGCGCGGAGGTCTCCGTCTCGGTGACCGGCGCCCCCGGCGACGGCCTCACCATCGAGGTCACCAACCCGCCCCCACCGGGTGCTGTCCCGCACGTCCCCGGCTCCGGACAAGGCCTGATCGGCCTCACGGAACGGGCGACCCTGGCGGGTGGCCACCTCGACCACGGACCCGGTCCGTCCGGCGGCTTCACGATCCGGGCGTGGCTCCCGTGGCCAACGCCCTGACGCTCCGCGCGGCCGGGCCATTCGCGCGGGCCTCCGGTTCCGCCGCGCCGCGATGCCGTTGTGTGGTCGGGTGCGGCGCCGTTGGGGTTGGTCGCGCAGTTCCCCGCGCCCCTGGTGGGCTTGCGGCTGCGCCGCGACGCCCTGTGTGTGGTCGGGTGCGGCGCCGTGGGGGTTGGTCGCGCAGTTCCCCGCGCCCCTGGTGGGCTTGCGGCTGCGCCGCGACGCCCTGTGTGTGGTCGGGTGCGGCGCCGTCGTGGCTGGTCGCGCAGTTCCCCGCGCCCCTTGGGGGCTTGCGGCTGCGCCGCGACGCCCCATACGTCGTCGGCTGACCCGCCGTCGTGGTTGCTCGCGCAGTTCCCCGCGCCCCTGAGATGCGCACTCCGTGCGCCATCTCGGGCTGGAGGTGGCGCGCGCAGTGTGCGCATCTCCCGTCCCGAGTGCGGTCTTCCTGGCGCGGCCCTGGCCGCATCGCCCGATGGAGGCGCGGCGAAGCCGCACGCCTCCAGGGGCGCGGGGAACTGCGCGCTCAGCCCCCACCGCCCGGTGATCGCGTCGCAAGGGCGCCCCACCCCTCCGGTGGCGTGCTTCTCAGGGGCGCGAGGAACTGCGCGACCAGCCCCCACCGACCCGGGGTCGCATCGCAAAGGCGCGCCACCCCGCCCAACCCCACCCCCGCCGCGCACCGTCAAAACCCCCCGCACCCAGCGACCGCTCAACCGGCGGAGCCCCCCGTTACGGTGACCCCATGAACCCGATCCGTCTGCTGCTCGTCGACGACGACCCCCTGGTCCGCTCCGGGCTGAGGTTGATGCTGGGAGGGGCCGAGGACGTGGGGATCGTCGGGGAGGCGGCCGACGGGGCGCAGGCGCTGGCGGTGGCCGAGGCGGTCCGCCCGGACGTCGTGCTCATGGACATCCGCATGCCGACGATGGACGGGCTGACGGCGACGGAGCGGCTGCGGGCGCGCCCGGACGCGCCCGAGGTCGTCGTGTTGACGACGTTCCACGCGGACGAGCAGGTGTTGCGGGCGCTGCGCGCGGGCGCCGCCGGATTCGTGCTGAAGGACGCCACCCCGGCCGCCATCCTCGCCGCCGTACGCAGCGTCGTCGCGGGCGACCCGGTGCTGTCGCCGGCGGTGACCCGCCAGCTCATGACGCACGCCGTGGCCTCCGAGCGCGACGTCCGCACGGCGGCGGCCCGGCGCCGCCTGGACGACCTGGCCGAGCGCGAACGGGACGTCGCGGTCGGCATCGGCCGCGGCCGCTCGAACGCCGAGATCGCCGCGGCCCTGTACTTGAGCGTCGCCACCGTCAAGGCGCACGTGTCCCGCATCATGACCAAGCTCGACCTCAACAACCGCGTGCAGATCGCCCTCCTCGTGCACGACGCGGGTCTGCTCGACGACTGACCGAGGTCCGTGAAGGCGTGACGTCACGGTACATTTCGCACCGTGATCTAAGTGGGGGGCGAAGGGGTGGAGCGAGGGATGGCAGGACCACGCCGGCGGACGGTGCGCGATCTGCGCCGCAACAACCGGGCGACCGTGCTGAGCAAGCTCTACTTCGACGGCCCGCTCAGCAGGCAGGAGTTGGGCCCGCTGACGGCCCTCAGTTCGGGCTCGATCAGCAACGTCGTGGCGGAGCTGATCGCGGACGGCCTCGTGGAGGAGGCGGGCTCGGTCGACTCCGACGGGGGCCGCCCCCGTACGTTGCTCCGGGTGGCGCCCGGCAGCGGCCACGTCGTGGGGGTGGACGTCGGCGAGACGCGCGTACGGGTGGAGCTGTTCGATCTGTCCCTCAGCGAACTCGCGCGCGTGGAGGCCCCGTTGCCCGTCGCCGGGCCGGACGGCACGTACGACGCGCACGAGATCGTACGGCTCATCGCGGGCGGCCTCACCGAGGTCCTGGCCGGGGCGGACGTGGCCCCGGCCTCGCTGATCGGCGTCGGCATCGGCGTGCCCGGCATCGTGGACGCCTCCGGCGCGTCGGGTGCCGTCGTGCACGGTCAGACGATCGGCTGGGAGGCCGTGCCCCTGGAGGCCATGCTGCGCGCCCCCGGCGAACTCCCGCCGGAGATCCCGCTCTTCGTCGACAACGGCGCGAAGACCCTCGGCCGCGCCGAGATGTGGTTCGGCGCGGGCCGCGGCGCCCGCAACGCGGTGATCACCCTCATCGGCTCGGGCGTCGGCGCCTGTGTCATCGCCGACGGCGTGCCCTACCAGGGCGCCTCCAGCAGCGCGGGGGAGTGGGGCCACACCGTCCTCCAGGTCGGCGGGCGGCTCTGCCGGTGCGGCGCGCGCGGCTGCCTGGAGGCGTACGTGGGCGCCGAGGCGCTGCTCGAACGGTGGCGGGAGACGGGCGGCGCCTGGACCGCCCCGGACGAGGAGGGCGCCCTCGCCGAACTCCTCGCCGCCCCGGACACCGGCGAACTCCTCGACCAGACCGCCGAGTACCTCGGCGCGGGCATCGCCGACCTGGTCAACCTCTTCAACCCGGAGCGGATCGTCATCGCGGGCTGGGCGGGCCTGCTGCTCGGCCCGCGCCTCATCGAACCGGTCCGCCGCGCCGCCGCCGCGTACGCGCTGCGCCACCCCCTGGCCCAGACCACCGTCGAACTCGGCCGCCTCGGCGCGGACGCGGTCACGGTCGGCGCGGCCACGCTGCCGCTGTCGCGTTTCCTGGAGACGGGCGGAGCGAGGCGGGCGCCGGGAACCGATCGCGGGCGCCGCGAGTTGAACGGGGTGAGGAGCGGCGAACGCTGAGCGCCGACGGGGACGCGGGAGTACGGGGGAGCACGCCATGGCGGACGCGGGGAAGATCGTCGACCTGGAGGAGTTCTCGGACGGCGGCGCACAGGCGTTCTACGCCGACCCCTACCCCGTCTACGAGGCGCTGCGCGCCCGTGGCACCGTGCACCGTGTACTCACCCCGGGCCCCGGCCCCCGCGAGGACCTCTACCTGATCGTCGGCCACGAGGCGGCCCGCGCCGCCTTCACCGACCCGCGCTTCGCCAAGACCCCGCCCTGGGGCTTCGAGGACGCCCTCATAGGCCGCCACCTCCTCTTCGCGGACCCGCCCGAGCACGGCAGGCTCCGCTCCCTCGTCACCCGCGCGTTCACCGCCCGCCGGGTCGCCGGACTCGCCCCGCGCATCCAGAAGATCACCGACGAACTCCTCGACGACATGGTGCCCCGCGGCTCCGCCGACCTGATCGCGGCGCTCGCCTTCCCGCTCCCGCTCGTCGTCATCTGCGAACTGCTGGGCGTCCCCGACATCGACCGGGACCGTTTCCGCCGCATGTCGACACAGGTGGTCGCCCCGACGAGCAGCGACGAGGAGGCGGATGTCATCCCGGAGCTGGCCGCCTACCTGGACGAGTTGATCGAGGCCAAGCGCTGTGCGGAACCGGCCGACGACCTGCTCTCCGCCCTCATCAGGACCACGGCGGAGGACGGCGACCGCCTCTCCCCGTCGGAGCTGCGCGCCATGGCGTTCCTGCTCCTGATCGCCGGCCACGAGACGACGGTGAACCTGATCGGCAACGGCGTACGGGCCCTGCTCGCCCACCCCGATCAACTGGCGGCCCTGCGCGCGGACCTGAGCCTCCTCGACGGCGCGGTGGAGGAGATGCTCCGCTACGACGGCCCGGTGGAGACGGCGACACACCGTTTCGCCGCCGAGCCGGTCGACATCGACGGCATCCACATCCCCGCCGGCGCCCCTGTCCTCATCGGCATCGGCTCGGCGGGCCGCGACCCGGACCGCTTCCCGTCCCCGGACACCTTCGACATCCACCGCGACCCCCGCGGCCACCTGGCCTTCGGCCACGGCATCCACTTCTGCCTGGGCGCCCCCCTGGCCCGCATGGAGGCCCGCACAGCAATCAACTCCCTCCTGACCCGCTGCCCCGACCTGCGCCTGGACGACCCCCCGACGACCTGGCTCCCAGGACTACTGATGAGAGGCACCCGAACCCTAAAAGTCCGCTGGTGAGGAGGGCGCCCCGCAAGGGGCGCGGGGAACGGCGCGAGCAACCACGACGAAGGGCAAGCTCGCCCGACCAGGCAACACCACCTACGGCGGCGCGTAAGAGGAAAGGGCCCGCACCACTCACACCCCGGGCACCTCATCCACCCGCACAACCCTCCGCTCGGCCCGCGACACCTCACAAGCCTCCGCAACCCGCAACGCCGCCAACGCCTCGAACCCGTCACACGGATTGACCCGCTCCCCGCGCACCACATCCACGAACGCCTTCAGCTCCGCCTCGTACGCGGCGGCGAACCGCTCGAGGAAGCCGGGCCACGGCTTCGCCGCGGCGGGCGGCCCTTCCGGCTCCGTGGAGGCGATCGGCGTACGGTCGTCGAGGCCGACGACGACCGTGTCGCGCTCGCCGGACAGCTCCATGCGGACGTCGTACCCGGCGCCGTTGCACCGCGTCGCCGTGGCGGTGGCCAGCGTCCCGTCGTCCAGGGTCAGCACGACGGCCGCCGTGTCGACGTCCCCCGCGGCGCGGAACATGGCGGGCCCCGCGTCGGACCCCATGGCGTACACCTCGACGACCTCCCGCCCGGTGACCCAGCGCAGGATGTCGAAGTCGTGGACGAGGCAGTCCCGGTAGAGCCCGCCGGACAGCGGCAGATACGCGGCCGGGGGCGGGGCGGGGTCGGAGGTCAGCGCCCGTACGGTGTGCAGCCGCCCGAGCGCCCCCGCCCGTACGGCTTCGCGCGCGGCCATGTACCCGGCGTCGAAGCGGCGCTGGAAGCCGAGCTGGAGGACGGTGCCCGCCGCCTCGACCTCCCGCAGCGCGGCGAGGGTGCCGGGCAGGTCGACGGCGATCGGCTTCTCGCAGAAGACCGGCAGTCCGGCGCGCGCCGCCCGGGCGATCAGTTCGGCGTGCGCGGCGGTGGCGGCGGTGATGACGAGGGCGTCGACGCCCCAGGCGAAGAGTTCGTCGACGCCGGGGGCCGCGGTCGCCCCGATGCGGTCGGCGAGCGCGACGGCCCGCCCGGGCTCGGCGTCGGTGACGACGAGGGAGCCGACCTCCCGGTACCGCTCCAGCACACCCGCGTGAAAGGTTCCGATCCGGCCCGTTCCGATGAGTCCGATGCGCATGGACCCAACGTGCCGCTCCCGCCACATACTGTCAATCCTTTGTCCTGACAAAGCGCCATCGTCGTGCGCCCGCCTCATGTCCGGACAATCGGACTTCCGGACTTCCTGACTTCCGGACTTCCCGTCAACAACACCTCGCCGCTACGCTCGCCCCGTGGCCAAACCCGTAGCCGACCCCACCCTCCCGCTCGAACTCGGCGTCGACCGTTCCAGCCCGGTCCCGCTGTACTTCCAGCTCTCCCAGCAGTTGGAGGCGGCGATCGAGCGCGGCGCCCTGACCCCCGGCAGCCTGCTCGGCAATGAGATCGAGCTGGCGGGCCGGCTCGGCCTGTCCCGGCCCACCGTCCGCCAGGCCATCCAGTCCCTCGTCGACAAGGGGCTGCTCGTGCGGCGCCGCGGCGTCGGCACCCAGGTCGTGCACAGCCAGGTCAAGCGCCCGCTGGAGCTGTCCAGCCTCTACGACGACCTGGAGGCCGCGGGCCAGCGCCCGGAGACCCGGGTCCTGGCCAACACCCTCGTGCCCGCCTCCGCCGAGGTCGCCGCCGCGCTCGCGCTCGCCGAGGGCGAGGAGGTGCACCGCGTCGAGCGGCTCCGCCTCGCCCACGGCGAGCCGGTCGCATACCTCTGCAACCATCTGCCGACCGGACTGCTCGCCCTGGAGGACGCCCGTCTGGAGGCGACGGGCCTGTACCGGCTGATGCGCACCGCAGGGATCACGCTGCACAGCGCCCGGCAGTCGGTCGGCGCACGGGCCGCGACCGCCGCCGAGGGCGAGCGCCTCACCGAGCCGGCGGGCGCCCCGCTCCTGACGATGCAGCGCACCACCTTTGACGACAAGGGGCGCGCGGTCGAGTTCGGCTCGCACACGTACCGGGCCTCGCGCTACTCCTTCGAGTTCCAGCTCCTCGTACGGTCCTGAACACGGCCCGCGCGAAAGCGGTCCGAATGTTATGACAAAGGCGTTGACGCTGCGGGGCGACCCCGCTACAAACTCCTCCAGCCGCACCGCGCGGCCGGAGGAGAGGTGGCTCCACCATGCGCAGGTCCCGCACGACGCCCCGTACAGCTCGCACCGCCGCGGCGCTCGTCGCGGTGGTCGCCCTCGCCGCCGGTTGCAGCGGATCGGGCGGCAAGGATTCCGAGGACAAGGCGGACGGGTCGTCCGGTGGGGGTCAGGGTGTCTCCACGCCCCGGCTCAAGATCGCGATGGTGACGCACTCGGGTGAGGGCGACACGTTCTGGGACATCGTCCGCAGCGGCGCCAAGCAGGCCGCCGCCAAGGACAACGTCGACTTCCTCTACTCCAACGACAAGGAGGCGAAGGGCCAGGCCGAGCTGGTGCAGGCGGCCATCGACAAGAAGGTCGACGGGATCGTCGTCACGCTCGCCAAACCGGAGGCCATGCAGGCGGTGCTCGGCAAGGCGAAGGCGGCGGGCATCCCGGTCGTCTCGATCAACTCGGGCTCGGAGTTCTCGCAGAGGTTCGGCGCGCTGAGCCACATCGGCCAGGAGGAGTCGGTGGCCGGTGAGGCGGTCGGCACGAAGCTGGCGCAGGAGGGCCGCAAGAAGGTCCTGTGCGTCATCCACGAACAGGGCAACGTCTCGCTGGAGCAGCGCTGCGCGGGCGTCAAGAAGACCTTCAAGGGCACGGTCGAGAACCTGAGCGTCGACGGCACCAACGCCCCCAGCTCCCAGTCCTCCATCGAGGCGAAGCTCCAGGCCGACAAGGACATCGACGCGATCGTGGCGCTCGGCGCGCCCGTAGCGGCCCTCGCCGTGAAGGCGAAGGACGACGCGGGCAGCAAGGCGGAGATCGCCACCTTCGACCTGAACGCCGAGGTCGTCCGGCGCCTCAAGGCGAAGGAGGTCGCCTTCGCCGTCGACCAGCAGCCCTACCTCCAGGGCTATCTGGCCGTCGACGAACTGTGGCTGTACAAGACCAACGGCAACGTCCTCGGCGGCGGAAAACCCGTCCTGACCGGCCCGGCCCTCGTCACCGCGCAGGACGTCCCCCAGCTCGAGAAGTACACCGCGCGCGGCACCCGGTGAACCGTTGGATGATCCCCGTGACCCATACTTGTGCGTTTGGGACCGCGAAACGGTCCCCAAGGACCGGACGACGGTCCACCGGGACCGGCCCGTCGCCGGTTCCGGTGTACGACGCAGCAGACCAAGAAGGGCACGGCCTCGTGGCACGGTTTCGGACCTGGGTGGGCATCGCCGTTGCGGGGGCGCTCGGCCTCTCGCTGGCGGGTTGCAGCAGCACCGGCGGCAAGCGGGCGGAGGACGCCAGGAAAGCCCAGGCCGCGCAGGGCAAGGCGGCGGTGAACACCCCGCGCTGGACGTTCGCGATGATCACCCACTCGGGCGACGGCGACACCTTCTGGGACATCGTCCAGAGCGGCGCCAAGCAGGCGGCGATCAAGGACAACATCAACTTCCTGTACTCGCACAACGACGAGGCCAACCAGCAGGCGCAGCTCGTCGACGCCGCGATCGACAAGAAGGTCGACGGCATCATCGTCACCCTCGCCAAGCCCGCCGCCATGAAGGCCGCCGTCGCCCGCGCCGAGAAGGCCGGCATCCCGGTGATCACGGTGAACTCGGGCTCCGCCGAGTCCAAGGCGTTCGGCGCCCTCACCCACATCGGACAGGACGAGAAGATCGCGGGCCGGGCCGTCGGCGAGGAGCTGAACAAGCGCGGCAAGAAGAAGGCGCTGTGCATCCTGCACGAGCAGGGCAACGTCGGCCATGAGCAGCGCTGCGAAGGCGCCAAGGAGACGTTCAAGGGCACGATGACCAACCTGTACGTCGAGGGCACCAACATGCCCGACGTGCAGTCCTCCATCGAGGCCAAGCTCCAGTCCGACAAGTCCGTCGACGCCGTCGTCACGCTCGGCGCCCCCTTCGCCGCCACCGCCGTGAAGTCGGCCGAGGACGCGGGCAGCAAGGCCGAGATCGACACCTTCGACCTGAACGAGAAGGTCGCCCAGGGCCTCAAGGACGGCTCGCTCGGCTTCGCCGTCGACCAGCAGCCCTACCTCCAGGGCTACCAGGCCGTCGACCTGCTCTGGCTCTACCGGTACAACGCCAACGTGCTCGGCGGCGGACAGCCCGTCCTCACCGGCCCGCAGATCGTGACCAAGGACGAGGCCGCCAAGCTCGAGGAATACGCGAAGCGGGGGACACGATGACGATGACCGCTCCCGAGAAGCAGCCCGGAAAGCAGCCGGACCCGCCGGCCGACGAGCGGCTGCTGCGCACCTCGCCCTGGAAGAAGCTGCTCGGCCGCCCCGAGCTGGGCTCGGTCGTCGGTGCCGTCGCGGTCTTCGTCTTCTTCGCGATCTTCGCGGACAGCTTCCTGCGCGCGACCAGCCTCGCGACGGTCCTGTACGCGGCCTCCACGCTCGGCATCATGGCCGTGCCGGTGGCGCTTCTCATGATCGGCGGCGAGTTCGACCTGTCGGCCGGTGTCCTCGTGACGTCCTCCGCGCTGATCTCGTCGATGTTCAGCTACCAGATGACGGCGAACACCTGGGTAGGCGTCGGTGTGTCGCTCCTGGTCACCCTCGCCATCGGCGTCTTCAACGGCGTGATGCTGACCCGCACCAAACTGCCCAGCTTCATCATCACGCTCGGCACGTTCCTGATGCTGACCGGCATGAACCTCGGCTTCACCAAGCTCATCAGCGGCACCGTCTCCACGAAGTCGATCTCCGACATGGAAGGCTTCTCCTCGGCCAAGTCGGTCTTCGCCTCGACCATCACCATCGGCGGCATCGACTTCAAGATCACGATCATCTGGTGGCTGGCGCTAATCCTGGTGGCGACCTGGATCCTGCTGCGCACCCGCGCCGGCAACTGGATCTTCGCGGTCGGCGGTGACGTGGACGCGGCCCGCGCGGTCGGCGTCCCGGTCAACAAGACCAAGATCGGCCTCTACATGGGCGTCGCCTTCGGCGCCTGGATCTCCGGCCAGCACCTGCTCTTCTCGTACGACGTCGTGCAGTCCGGCGAAGGCGTCGGCAACGAGCTGATCTACATCGTCGCGGCCGTCATCGGCGGCTGTCTGATCACCGGCGGCTACGGCTCCGCGGTCGGCGCCGCCATCGGCGCGCTGATCTTCGGCATGACCAGCAAGGGCATCGTGTTCGCCGAGTGGAACTCGGACTGGTTCAAGTTCTTCCTCGGAGCGATGCTGCTCCTCGCGACCCTGCTCAACGCGTGGGTCCGCAAGCGCGCGGAGGCGATCAAGTGAGTACGCAGCACGAACCGGCGGCGCCGCTGGTGGAACTCGAGGGCGTCAGCAAGTACTACGGCAACATCCGCGCCCTGGAGGACGTGTCGCTGCTCGTGAACGCGGGGGAGATCACCTGCGTCCTCGGCGACAACGGGGCGGGCAAGTCCACCCTCATCAAGATCATCGCAGGGCTTCACCGGCACGACGCGGGCACCTTCTCCATCGAGGGCGAGGAGACGAAGCTCGCGAACCCGCGCGACGCGCTGGACCGCGGGATCGCCACCGTCCACCAGAACCTCGCCGTCGTCCCCCTGATGCCGGTCTGGCGCAACTTCTTCCTCGGCTCCGAGCCGACGAAGGGGGCGGGCCCGTTCAAGCGGATGGACGTCGAGTTCATGCGCCGGACGACCCGCGAGGAGCTCGCCCGCATGGGCATCGACCTGCGCGACGTCGACCAGCCCGTCGGCACGCTCTCAGGCGGCGAGCGCCAGTGCGTCGCGATCGCCCGGGCGGTGTATTTCGGCGCGAAGGTGCTGGTCCTGGACGAGCCCACGGCGGCGCTCGGCGTGAAGCAGTCCGGGGTGGTCCTGAAGTACGTGGCCGCGGCGCGGGACGCGGGTCTCGGCGTGGTCCTCATCACGCACAACCCGCACCACGCGTACCTGGTGGGTGACCGTTTCGTCCTGCTCAAGCGCGGGGCGATGTTCGGCAGCCACACCCGCGACGAGATCACGCTGGACGAACTGACCCGCCAGATGGCAGGCGGCAACGAACTGGACGACCTCCGGCACGAGCTGGAGCGGGCGCCGGTGCCTACGCATTTGGGTGGGCATTCGGGGGGCGGGGCGGAGAAGTAACGCCGGCCCGACCCGTGGGCTGGCCGCGGGAGCATCGTGGTCGCTCGCGCCGTTCCCCGCGCCCCTGGGAAGCGTCTGCCACGCCCGGGTCGCACCCCGACCGCACCACCGTCGTGGCTGCTCGCGCAGTTCCCCGCGCCCCTGAAGGCCTGCGGCTCCGCCGCGCCTCCAGCCGCCCCCCTGAGATGCCGCACGAAGTGCGCATCCCAGGGGCGCGGGGAACTGCGCGCTCAGCCCCCACCGGCCGGCTGGTCGCGATGGAGACGTGCAGCACCCCGCTGGTGGCGTGTCTGTCAGGGGCGCGGGGAACGGCGCGACCAGCCCCCACCGGCCTGCCGGTCGCGACCAAAACGCCCGTCACCCCACCCGTGGCGTGTCCCTCAGGGGCGCGGGGAACTGCGCGACCAACCCCCACCGGCCTGCCGGTCGCGACCAAAACGCTCGCCACCCCACCCGTAGCGTGCCCTCAGGGACGCGAGGAACCACCGACCCGCACCCCACCCCCCACCCCATCACCGAGCCGCCCGAGAACCCCGCCCAAGAAGGCCCCCGCCCACCCGACCCACCCCCCGAACCAGAAACCCGGATCGCGGCGCAGCCACCCCGTGAGGCAGAATCGCCGCAATGAGCACCTACCGCGACCTAGCCCACCGTGGCTCCGCCCGGGCCACCGTCCTGCGGACGGTCGGCACCCGGGAGCGCCGCTCGCATCTGACGGCCCCGCGCGTCCCCACCGTCGGTATCGACATCGGCGGCACGAAGGTGATGGCTGGAGTCGTCGACGCGGACGGCGTCATCCTGGAGACGTTGCGGGCGGAGACGCCGGACAAGTCGAAGAGCCCGAAGGTCGTCGAGGACACGATCACGGAGCTGGTCCTGGACCTGTCGGACCGCCACGACGTGCACGCGGTCGGCATCGGCGCGGCCGGCTGGGTCGACGCGGACCGCAACCGGGTCCTGTTCGCCCCGCACCTGTCGTGGCGCAACGAACCGCTCCGGGACCGTCTCGCGGGGCGCCTCTCGGTCCCCGTACTGGTCGACAACGACGCGAACACGGCGGCCTGGGCCGAGTGGCGGTTCGGCGCGGGGCGCGGCGAGGAACACCTCGTCATGATCACCCTGGGCACCGGCATCGGCGGCGCGATCCTGGAGGACGGCCAGGTCAAGCGCGGCAAGTTCGGCGTGGCGGGGGAGTTCGGCCATATGCAGGTCGTCCCCGGAGGGCACCGCTGCCCGTGCGGCAACCGGGGCTGCTGGGAGCAGTACAGCTCGGGCAACGCGCTGGTCCGTGAGGCCCGCGAGCTGGCCGCCGCCGACTCCCCGGTGGCGTACAACATCATCGAGCGGGTGAAGGGCAGCGTCCCCGACATCACGGGCCCGCTGATCACGGAGCTGGCCCGCGAGGGCGACGCGATGTGCGTGGAGCTGTTGCAGGACATCGGCCAGTGGCTCGGCGTCGGCATCGCGAACCTGGCCGCCGCGCTCGACCCGTCCTGCTTCGTGATCGGCGGCGGCGTGTCGGCCGCCGACGACCTGCTCATCGGCCCGGCACGGGACGCGTTCAAGCGCCATCTGACCGGCCGCGGCTACCGCCCGGAGGCCCGGATCGCCCGCGCCCAGCTCGGCCCGGAGGCGGGCATGGTGGGCGCCGCCGACCTGGCCCGCCTGGTCGCGCGTCGCTTCCGCCGTGCGAAGCGCCGCCGCGTGGAGCGCTACGAGCGGTACGACCGCTACGCCCGTACCGCCGGTGACGCCGAGGGCTGAGGCCGCGCAGAATGACCGGGACGACAGGAATGCCAGCCATGACGACGACCGTGCCCCGCCAGCCCCCGTCCCCGGACGAGGAGCCGCCGCCCCAGGGGCAGGCCCGCCGCCGCGTGATCCGCCGCCGCGCCCTCACCCTCCTGACCATCGTGCTGCTCATCGGGATCCCCGCCGGCTATCTGGTGATCTCGGCGAACCAGAGCCGTGACAGCGGCAAGGACAAGGAGGCCAAGTACTCGGCGACGGGCCTGACCATCGGCTGGCCGTCGAAGGTGCAGCGGCGCCTGTACGAGATCCCGATCCCCCGGCAGTCCCGCGCCGTCGCCTACTACGAGACGAACAACTACAAGGTCAGCCGCCTGTACGCACAGTTTCTCACCGGCGGCGACGGCCTGGAGAAGTTCCTCGAGGACATCGGCAGCAGCACGGACGAGCTGCGGCAGGACGACTGGGCGATCAGCGACCGCGACCGGTCGGTGGCGGGCTGGGAGTTCACGGGCCCCGGCCCCTGGTACGGCCTCACGCACGCGCAGAAGGACCCGTCGCCCACCCACAGCGTCGTGGTGAACCGCTCCAACCCGGACCACCCCATGGTCTACGTAGTCTCGACCACGCACCCCTGACGACCGCCCCCGGACCGTCGGCCCCGGATTGTGAACAACGGGTGTGAACAGCGCGTTGCAGTACGGAAGTTGATCTGGCCGGAACACCCGCCCCTCCCTACACTCCGGGCGTGACGACACAGACCGAACCACCCGGAATCCTGACCGACGAGGCCGCCTACGACCGGCGCCGGCTGCGACAGTGGCTCGCCGGGCGGGCGAGGGCCGACACCGTGGACCGCCGCGACCTGCTGAGACTCCTCGCGGCGGCGGGCCTCGCGACCGCCTTGCCGCCCGCTCTCGCCGCCCCGGCCCACGCCGCGCCCCGGGCGACCGCCCCGGCCGCCGCCGCGCCCGGCATCGTCAAGCCCCTCCCCGCCGACCGCTTCACGATCCGCGGCACGAACGCCGAGACGAACTTCGCCGCGCTCGCGGAGACCGGCCACTCCACGCCCGTCTCCCACTTCTTCGTCCGCAACCACACCTCGACGCCGCTCATCGACCCGGCGACCTGGGAGCTGAGGCTGTGGGGCGACGGCCTCGCGGGCGGCAAGGAGAGGACGTTCACGCTCGCCGACCTCAAGCGGTTGCCCACCGTGACCCGCTCCGCGTTCGTCGAGTGCGCGGGCAACGGCCGCAGCTTCTACGCGAGCCAGCAGGGCCAGAGCGTCGAGGGCACCGCCTGGACCCTCGGCGCGATCGGCTCGGCCCGCTGGCGCGGCGCCCGCCTCTCCGACGTCCTGCGCCTCGCGGGGATCCGGCGCGACGCGGTCGACATCCTGCCGCGCGGCCTCGACCCGGAGTACGTGACGGCGGACGGCACGAACCTGGGCCGGGTGCGCCGCCCCCTGCCCGTACCGAAGGCCCTCGACGACGTACTCCTCGCCTACGAGATGAACGGCGCGCCCCTCCCGCCGGACCACGGTGCCCCGGTCCGCCTCGTCGTCCCGTCCTGGGTCGGCATCGCGTCGACGAAGTGGGTCGGCGACATCGAGGTGTCGCGCGAGCCGCTGTTCTCACCCTGGAACACGATCTTCTACCGCCTGTTCGGCGCCGCGTACCCGCCCGAGGGCAGCGCCCCGCTGACCCGCCAGACCCTGAAGTCCGCCTTCGAACTCCCCTGGAACGCGACCCTGCCCGCCCGCACCGGCCACCGCCTCACGGGCCGCTCCTGGTCGGCGACGGGCACCATCGCGCGCGTGGACGTCAGCACGGACGCGGGCCGCACCTGGCACCGCGCCCAGCTCAACGACACCCCGCGCCGCGCCGACTGGGTCCGCTGGTCCACCCGCTGGCACCCGACCGCCAAGGGCCCGACGGAACTCCTCGCCCGAGCCACGGACACCACGGGCCACACCCAGCCCGCCACCGCGGTCCACAACACCCAGGGCTACTTGTTCGACGCGGTGGTACGCCACCCGGTCACCGTCGTCTGACACCGACCCTTTGATCGACATCCCCATGGTGTACGGCGGCGCCGGCTTCCGGCTACGCGCCGCTCCGCGCGACGGCGTGGACGGTGACTCCTTCGGACACGACGGCGGCGGTTCGGCCCCTCTGGCCTGGCCCGGCCCGGCGCGGGAGTCGGTGTCTCCTACATCACCAACCTGCTCATCGCGGCGGGCGCCCGCCGATGCCATATACGATCCTCATCCCCCTCGCTGCCCGCGCACTCACTTCACCGGAGCACCTCTGATGGAAACCGGCGCCTCGGTCTTCGCCACCCCCGCCACCATGCCGCCGGGATCGCTGGCCCGGCTCCTGGAGGAGCACGGGCACACCGCCCTCTACTTCGCCGAGCACACGCACGCCGTGGCGGGAGCGCAGCCCGCCCGGATGCCGCACAAGTTCCGGGAGACACTCGATCCGTTCGTGGCCGCCACGGCCGCCGCCTGTGCCACTCGTTCACTGCGCGTCGGCAGCGCCATCTGTCTGGTGGCCCAGCACGATCCGCTGGTGCTGGCCAAGACCGTCGCGAGCGTCGACCATCTCTCCGGCGGTCGCGTCGACTTCGGCGTCGGCGCGGGCTGGGCCACCGACGAGATGCGGCACCACGGTGTGGACCCGGACCGCCGCTTCGCTCGCATGCGGGAGCACGTGGAGGCGATGCGGGCGATCTGGACTCAGCCGACGGCCGACTACGCGGGCGAGTTCGTCACCTTCGAGGGCGTCTGGTCCCGGCCCAAGCCGGCTCAGTGGCCGCATCCTCCGGTCATGGTCGGCGGCATGGGTCCCCGGGTACTGGACCGGGTCCTCGCCTATGGGGATGCCTGGCTGCCCGATTTCGCGAACGAGGACACGCTCACCCACACGCTGAGCCGCATCCCCGAACTGAACAAGCGGGCCGAGGACGCCGGACGCGCTCGCGTTCCTGTGGTCCTGGCCGGCGTACCGCATGACCCGCGCATTCTGGAACGCTGTGAACAGGCAGGTGTCACACGGGTGCTGACCTTGCTGCCGGCGGCCGGACGGGCCGTGGTCGAGCGGTATCTGGAGCAGTACGAACTGGCGATCGCCGCATGGCGGGGTGAGTGAGTGCTCAGCTTGCCTGTCGCAACGCCACCGTGCCGCGCTCCATGAAGCGAACCGCCAGCGGATGGGCGCCGGTCGAGGGACACACCGGCCACAGCGGCATGGGCGGGGCTCCTCCGAGCGGGACGAACTCGGTGAATCCGCCGCACAGCGTCACGTTGGTGGGCCGGGCCCCCTCCGGCCGGTCCCGCAGTCGCGTGGCCCCGCTCACCGTGTTGATCATTACCGGATGTTCGGCGAGTTCCGACCAGCCGAGGCTGTGCCGGCCGGCCGGCGGGGAGCTGCGGGCGACACATGCGACTTGACCTTCACCCTGACGTCAAGGTTGATGCTGCCACCCATGACCACACCAACCCCTTCTTCCTCCGAGCGGGCCACCTCCTGGGCCCTGGCCGTCCTCACTCTCTGCTCGTTCACTCTCGGCACCGGCGAAATCATGATCGCCGGCCTGCTGCCGGACATCGCCGCCGATGCCGATGTCTCACTGTCCACGGCAGGGCTGCTGGTCAGCTCCTTCGCCATGACCGTCGTCATCGGGGGCCCGGTCCTCGCCCTGACCACCGGGCGAGCGCGCAGGCGACGGCTGTTGATCGCTCTGATGGCCGTCTACGTACTCGGCAACATCGTCTCCGCGGTGGCGCCCTCCTTCTGGCCGCTGGCCGGTGGCCGGATCATCGCCGCGCTGGCCCACTCCGCGCTGATGCCCCTCTTCTTCGGCATCGCCGCGGACATCGTGCCGCCGCACAAGCGGGGCATGGCGGTTGCCAGGGTCTCGCTGGGCTTCAGCCTGGCGATGATCGCCGGCCTGCCCATCGGTACCGCACTCGGACAGTGGCTGGACTGGCGCGCCACCTTCTGGGCGGTCGCGGCGCTGACCCTCGCCGCCACCGTGCCCGTCGCGGCCCTCGCCCCCGACACCGCCGGCATCTCTGCCGACGACGACCAGGGCAGGCTGAGGGAGCTCAAGGTTCTCGGTGACCGCAGGGTGCAGATCGTCACGGGGATCACCGCACTGTGTGCGGCTGCTTCCTTCACCGCCTACACCTACGTCACTCCTCTGCTCACCGATGCCGTCGGATTCGGCGCATCCTCGGTCACCGTCCTCCTGTTGCTGTTCGGCATCGGAGGCACAGTCGGCAACCTGATCGGCGGTCGGCTCACGGACCGCTCGGTTCTCGGTGCCGTAACGGTCGGCGTCGCGGCCCTGGCGGCGTCCCTGCTGCTCCTGGGCGGCTCCACCGACGTCAAGTACGTGGCGGTGGCGTTCCTGTTCCTGTTCGGCGCCGCCTACTACGCGGTCATGCCCGCGGTGAACACCCGCCTGCTCAACGTGGCCTCGCAGCAGGCCCGCACCCTGGCACTGACCGTGCAGAGCTCGGCGTTCAACCTCGGTACGGCTCTGGGCGGGTGGCTCGGCGGCCGGGTCATCGCCGCGGGCGCCGGACTGCGCTGGCTGCCCGTTGTCGGTGGTGTCGTCGCTCTGATCGCCCTGCTGCTCGCCTTGGGCGAGACCACGGGAGAGCGACGTCGTACAGCCGGCCGGCAAACGGAAGCCGAGCCCGTGTCCGTTAAGACGGTCTGAGCACTCCGACCGGAAAGGAAGAGGACCATGCGCATCGGGGAACTCGCGTACGCCACCGGCACGACCACGCGCGCACTGCGTTATTACGAGGAACACGGACTGCTGCACCCCGAGCGCACCTCGAACGGGTACCGCGTCTACGGTCCCGACGCCGTGCGGGTCGTGGAGAACATCCGGCTGCTGTTGGCGGCCGGTCTCACCACGGAGGACCTGCTCCTCATCGACGACTGCCTGCGTGACGAGTTGCTGAGCGAGCACAGCTGCACGGACCTCAGCGCCAAGATCGCCGTCTTCGAGCAGCGGCTCTCGGTGATTCAGCAGCGGATCGACCATCTCACCCGTGTCCGTGCCGAGTTGCGCGACCGGCTCGGCGAACTGCGCGACCGGGTCGCCCCACCCGGGGAACGGGTCTGCCCCCGCCGCCTCGCGGAGAACAAGGCGGCCTGAGCACCCTGTCCGGGACGCCGTCCCGTGCTCCGCCGCCAACCCGGGGCCGTCAGCGGCTTCGCTGATGGAGGAAGCGGTGCGCCCACGTGAGGGCCGGGTGAAGACGCGGCCAGCATGCCGCACTGCGTCCGGAGCGGGCTCTATGCGCTGAGAGGCTGGATCTGACCGGCGAGACCGGCGGCAGCGCCCGACGCGTCGGGCTGTGCGTGCGTCGAGCCGTCGGCTTCACCCGGCTGTGTGAGAGTTTGTGAGACGTGAGAGGGTCTGGGGCGTGAGTGAGATGCCGTCGAACACCCTGCAATACCGCTTTGACGGGCCAGAGGAGGCCCCGGTCCTGATCCTCGGTCCCTCACTGGGCACCACCTGGCACATGTGGGACCGCCAGATACCCGAGCTGGCCAAGCAGTGGCGGGTGCTCCGCTTCGATCTTCCCGGGCACGGCGGCGCCCCCGCCCATCCGGCCGGTTCCGTCGCGGAGCTCGCGAACCGGCTTCTCGCCACCCTCGACGCCGTGGGCGTGCAGCGCTTCGGGTACGCGGGCTGTTCGCTCGGCGGTGCGGTCGGTGCCGAGCTGGCGCTGCGCCATCCGCAGCGCGTCGCCTCCCTCGCCCTGATCGCGGCCTCGCCGAGATTCGGGACGGCCGACGAGTTCCGCCAGCGCGGCGTCATCGTGCGCAGCAACGGGCTCGACCCGATCGCGCGGACCTCGCCCGAGCGCTGGTTCACCTCCGGCTTCGCCGCCGCGCAGCCCGCCATCACCGACTGGGCCGTGCAGATGGTCCGCATGACCGACCCGGGCTGCTACATCGCCGCGTGCGAGGCGCTCGCCGCCTTCGACATCCGTACGGAGCTGGGCGCCATCGGGGTGCCGACCCTCGTCCTGGTGGGGTCGGAGGACCAGGTCACCGGCCCGGCCGAGGCCCGTACGCTCGTCGCCGGCATCCCGGACGCGCGGCTCGCCGTCGTTCCCGGCGCCTCGCACCTGGCCCCGGTCGAGCAGCCGGCGGCCGTCACCGATCTCCTCGTACGCCACTTCTCCTCGGCCTGGATCCCCGGCTACGAGACCGGGCAGCACGCGATCGTCGCCGCCCCCGCCAAGCCGGTGATCGCGCCGCCGCCCCCGCCGGTCGCCCCGGTCGCCGAGATCGCCGCCGCTCAGCCGGAGGCGGCGGTGCGCGCCGATCCGCACGAGGCGGGGCTGAAGGTGCGCCGCGAGGTCCTCGGCGACGCGCACGTGGACCAGGCGCTCGCCACGGCCGACGACTTCTCCGGCGACTTCCAGGAGTTCCTCACCCGCTACACCTGGGGCGAGGTGTGGAACCGCGGCGGCCTCGACCGCCGCATGCGCTCCGTCGTGGCGCTGACGGCCCTGGTCGCGGGCGGGCACCACGAGGAGCTGGCAGCGCACACCCGGGCCGCCCTGCGCAACGGCCTCACCGCCGACGAGATCAAGGAAGTGCTGATCCAGACGGCGGTCTACTGCGGGATGCCCGCCGCGAACGCCGCTTTCAAGGTGGCCAAGGAGGTCATCCGCGAGGAGACGACACCACAGGAGTAGGGCCCGTCCGCCCGTCCGCCCGTACGGCGGAGCAGGATGGGATCCATGAAGCTCACGAAGAAGTCCCACTCCTGCGTCCGCCTGGAGAAGGACGGACAGACGCTGGTCATCGACCCGGGCGGGTTCTCCGAGGAGGACGCCGCGCTCGGCGCCGACGCGATCCTGGTGACGCACGAGCACCCCGACCACTTCGACGAGGCACGGCTGCGCGCCGGGATGGAGGCCAACCCCGGCGCGCGGATCTGGACGCTGAGGTCGGTGGCGGAGCAGCTCTCGGCGGCGTTCCCGGGCCGCGTCCACACGGTGGGCCACGGCGACACGTTCACGGCGGCGGGGTTCGACGTCCAGGTCCACGGCGAGCTGCACGCCGTCATCCATCCGGACATCCCGCGCATCACGAACGTCGGCTACCTCGTGGACGGCGGCGCCGTCTTCCACCCCGGTGACGCGCTCACCGTCCCCGACCACCCTGTCGAGACGCTGATGCTGCCCGTCATGGCCCCGTGGAACAAGATCTCCGAGGTCATCGACTACGTACGCGAGGTCAAGCCGAGCCGCGCCTACGACATCCACGACGCGCTCCTCACCGACCTCGCCCGGCCGATCTACGACCGGCAGATCGGCGGGCTCGGCGGGGCCGAGCACCTGCGCCTGACGCCGGGCGACTCGGCGCAGCTCTGAACACCCGCTAGCGGGCGAGGAGTTCGAGCACCTCGTCCACCGTGCCGAGCTGGGCGATGCGGGGGAAGATCTTGCCCATGGAGTGCTCGTGGGACGCGGCGTCCGTGTCGGTCGTCGCGTCCGTGACGATCACCTGGTGGTAGCTCAGCTCGAACGCGGAGCGCGCGGTCGACTCGACGCCGATCGACGTCGAGATGCCGCCGAGCACGATCTGCGTGACGCCGCGCCGGCGCAACTGCAGGTCCAGTTCGGTGCCGGTGAAGGCGCCCCAGTGCCGCTTGGTGATCACGATGTCGTCGCCGAGGGGGCCCAGCTCGGCCGGGAACTCCGCGAACTCGGCGGGCGGCGCCTGCCGGGGGCCGGGCGCCTCGGTGCGGCTCACCGGCAGGTCGCCGCCGTCCGGCGACCAGGCCACGCGCACACGCACGACGGGCAGGCCCTTGGCGCGGAAGGCGTCGGCGAGCCGCGCGGCGTTCTTCAGCACGTCCGCCGAGGGGTGCACGGTGGGCAGGCCGAGGATGCCGTTCTGGAGGTCGATGAGGACGAGCGCGGGGCGCTCGTCCAGGGGGGTGCTGATGCTCATGGTGCGCAGGCTAGCCGTCCGGCAGGAAAACTTGCAAGGTTACCTGTCTATGTGCGGGGGTGGGGCGGGCACGTGGTCACGGGCCCGTTGTCACACCCGGCGGGTAGGTTGGACGGCATGCGCATTGCTACGTGGAACGTGAACTCGATCACCGCGCGCCTCCCGCGCCTCCTGGCCTGGCTGGAGTCCAGCGGCACGGACGTGCTGTGCGTCCAGGAGACCAAGTGCTCGGCTGAGCAGTTCCCCACGGACGAGCTGCGGGAGCTGGGCTACGAGGCGGCGGTCAACGCCAACGGGCGGTGGAACGGGGTGGCGGTGATCTCCCGCGTCGGCCTGGAGGACGTCGTCCGGGGGCTGCCCGGGGACCCCGGGTACGAGGGGGTCGAGGAGCCGCGCGCCGTCTCCGCGACCTGCGGTCCCGTGCGGGTGTGGTCGGTCTACGTGCCGAACGGGCGGGAGGTCGGGCATCCCCACTACGCGTACAAGCTGGAGTGGTTCGAGGCGCTGAGGGCCGCCGTCGCGGACGACGCGGCCGGCTCCCGGCCGTTCGCCGTCCTCGGCGACTACAACGTGGCGCCGACCGATGACGACGTCTGGGACATCTCCCTCTTCGAGGGCGCCACCCATGTCACCCCCGGGGAGCGCGCCGCGCTGGCCGCGCTGCGCGACACGGGGCTCTCCGATGTCGTCCCGCGCCCCCTCAAGTACGACCACCCCTTCACGTACTGGGACTATCGGCAGCTCGGGTTCCCTAAGAACCGGGGGATGCGGATCGATCTGGTGTACGGGAATGCGGCGTTCGCTGCCGCGACGAAGGATGCGTATGTCGATCGGGAGGAGCGGAAGGGGAAGGGGGCGTCCGATCACGCCCCCGTCGTGGTGGACCTGGACGTGTAGCGCGGCCCGGCGGCAGCGCGTCGGCCCTGCCCGGGTCGCGTCCCGGCCGCCCCCCCGTCGTGGCTGGTCGCGCCGTTCCCCGCGCCCCCGGAATGCGCACTTCGTGCGGCATTCCCCCCTGCGCGTTTTCGGGTGCGGCTCACGTCGTGGTTGCTCGCGCCGTTCCCCGCGCCCCTGAGATGCGCACTGCGTGCGCCATCTCAGGGGGCTGCGGCGGAGCCGCATGCTCCAGGGGCGCGGGGAACTGCGCGACCAGCCACGACGAGAGCCGCACCCCTCACCCAACCGGTCGACCTACGGCGTCAGAAGGCGCAGGTCCACCGAGTCCGCCAGCGCCCGCAACCCCGCATCGCCCGGATGCAAATGATCCCCCGAGTCGAACTCCGCCCGCATCCGCGAAGGCCGCCCCGGGTCCCGCAGCACGGCGTCGAAGTCAAGCACCCCGTCGAACCCTGAACCGGCCCCGCGCAAGAACCCGTTCACCGCGACGCGCTCCGCATCGGCGGCCCCCGTGCACAACGCCTCCCCCTCGCACGGAGTGACCGTCGCCCCGATCACCTTGAGCCCCCGCGCGTGCGCCCGCCGCGCGATCTCCCGCAGCCCGGCCACGACCTGTTCCGCGCTCGCCCCCCACCGCACGTCGTTGATGCCCTGGAAGACGACGACGGTCCGTGCCGAGGTCTGGGAGAGGACGTCGCGGTCGAGGCGGTGCAGGGCGCTGACCCCGCCCGTGTCGGTGGAGATCCCGTCGCCCGGGTACCGGTCGGCGACGACGCGGTTCGCGGAGATCCCTTCGTTCAGTACGCCGTAGCGCGGCACGTCCGACTGGCCGAGCAGCCGCGTGGCGAGCACGTTCGGCCACCGCCGGTTGGCGTTCGGCGTCGAGCGCACCCCGTCCGTGATGGAGTCCCCGAGCAGCACCACGGAGCCGGGACCGCCGTCCACGTCGACCCCCGTGAGCAGCGGCCAGTACGAGATCGTCGACGTGTACGCCGTCCCCGCCGCCTCCGTCGCGTGGTCCCCGGGTTCGCTCACGTACGACGTCTGGAGGGCCTGGCTGTGCACGGGCGCGGCGGCGACCGGTTCGGGCAGGTGAAAGCTGACCAGCAGATTGGTGTCGGCGGGCACGCGGAAGCGGACCGGGTCGCTGTACGCCTGGCCGCCCGCGGGCAGCACCGTGCCGAGCCCGCCCCGGAACGTCAGCCGCGCCGGTTTGCCCCGCGCCTCCGCCCCGGCCCCCTGCACGGCCACGGACGCGCTCCCGACCCGTACCGGCGTCGAGGCGAACGTGTTGTCGAGCCGGATGCGGACCCGCGAGCCGCCGACGCTGCTGTGCACGACGAGCCGCACCGTGCGGTCGAGCCAGGGCCCGACCGTCGTGTACCCGGCGGGGGAGGCCGCCCAGGTCCCGGTCCAGCCGGTCGTCGCCGCCCGCACGGACAGGGCGAAGACGTGCAGCGCCGCGCCGCCCGTCGCTCGCGGCAGGTCCACCGACGTGATCCGGTGGCCGGTCCGCACCGGCACCGTCACCACGTACAGGCGGGTCTTCTCGGCGAGCTGACCGCCGGGCGTGTTGCGGTGCGGCAGGGCCACCGTCTTCGTGGCGAGCGGGCCCGTGCGCCAGTCGGGCGCGGTGAGCGTGTACGCGGACCGGGAGCCGTCCGCGTAGCGCACGGTGCCGGAGCCGTGCGCGTCGCCGCCCGTCCCGGCGACGAGGAACGCCAGCGCGTCGCCCCGCCCGGAGACGCGGACGCGCTGGCCGTCGGCCCGTACGTTGTCCGCTCCCGAGCCCGCCGTGCGCGGCCAGGTCAGGCGGGCGCCCTCGACGCCGAGCCGGGTGCCGGGCGTCCACCCCGCGGCCGTCAGGTCCTGCGCGGAGAGCGAGCCGCCCGCGCCGTCGAAGTCGGCGGCGTCCGGCGCGCTGTCGTCGCTGACCGCGCGGTTGTCGAAGAGCCGCTCCAGGGGGAGCGGCCCGGGTCTGTGCGGGGCGGGGGCGGCGCCCGCGGCGGTGACGGGGGCGAGGCCCGCGCAGACGGCCAGGGCGAGTGCGGCGGTCCAGGTGCGTCGGCGCACGGCCGGCTCCCTTCGTGGTGCGGCTGGCGTGAACGGTGCGCACTGAACGTAAGGAGACGGTGACGACGGGTCAATGAGGTGCGGCCGAAAGCGGCGTGAACTCACCGCGAACGTAGGCCAGCGCGCCTGTGGTGCGAGGGCGGGGCCGGATGCGAGGCTGTCGGTATGAAGATCCCTTTCGTGGCGCAATGGCGCAAGAGGTACGGTGCGACGGCCGTGGCCGTCTCCGCACCGGACGGGACCGACGCCGCCGGTGTCGCCGAACTCCTCGCCGAGTGCGAACTGTTGCGCGCGCAGGCGGAGCAGTCCGGGGTCGAACTCGATGACTCCGTGCAGTCCTTGGCGGCGCTCGACCAACTCGTGCCGCGCTGGCGGGAGGACGAGGAGGCGCTGCACTGGCTCGGCAACGACGCGGGGCTCTATCTCGGCACGGTACTGGTGCGCCGGGTGCCCGGCGCGCGGTGGGTGATCTGGCCCGACGGACAGCCGGTGGTGCGCCTCGCGTCGGGCCGGGAGATCGACGTGGTGGAGGCCGGGCACGCCTGGGCGTCGAGCGGTGCCCCCGAGTTGTCGCAGTTCTACGCGGAGGCCGCCGAGTCGTAGCGGGACCCGTGGGCGAACGCAGTTGAGCCGCAAATACGGTTAATTCCCCTGCGCGCGTGTCGTCCGTTAAGTCCCATATCGGCGTGGATAGTTTGCGCGGACCGACAAGCCGAGAGTGGGCAGGTACTGCCATGGCCGTCGATCCGTTGATCGAGCTGCGTGACGTGAACAAGTACTACGGGGAGCTGCATGTCCTCCAGGACATCGACCTCACCGTCGGCAAGGGGGAGGTGGTGGTGGTCATCGGCCCGTCGGGGTCGGGGAAGTCGACGCTCTGCCGGACGATCAACCGCCTGGAGACGATCCAGTCCGGCTCCATCCGGCTCGACGGGCAGCCGCTGCCCGAGGAGGGCAAGGCGCTCGCCCGGCTGCGGGCCGAGGTCGGCATGGTCTTCCAGTCCTTCAACCTCTTCGCGCACAAGACGGTCCTGCAGAACGTCTCCCTCGCCCAGGTGAAGGTCAGGAAGCGCAAGCGGGACGAGGCCGACAGGCGCTCCCGGGAACTCCTCGACCGGGTCGGCCTCGCCGCGCACGCCGACAAGTTGCCCGCCCAGCTCTCCGGCGGCCAGCAGCAGCGCGTGGCCATCGCCCGCGCCCTGGCCATGGACCCGAAGGCGCTCCTCTTCGACGAGCCGACCTCGGCCCTCGACCCCGAGATGATCAACGAGGTCCTGGAGGTCATGCGGCAACTGGCGCGCGAGGGCATGACGATGGTCGTCGTCACCCACGAGATGGGCTTCGCCCGCACCGCCGCCGACCGGGTCGTCTTCATGGCGGACGGCAGGATCGTCGAGGACCGCGCCCCGGAGGAGTTCTTCGCCCGGCCCGAGACCGAGCGCGCCCGGGACTTCCTCTCCAAGATCCTCAAGCACTGACGGGGGAGTGCAGCACGCATGATGCGCAAGTCGCCACTGCTCCTCGCCGCCCTGGCGCTGACGGCCGTCGCCGCCACCGCCTGCGGCAAGGAGGGCAGCCCGCCCGTCAAGGGCCCGTCGGGGGACGAACTCCCCGAGTACACCGTCGCGCGCGGGTTCTCCCTGCCGGACTCCCGGACGTGGCGGGCCGCGAAACGACGCGGACACTTCGTCGTCGGCGCCAAGGAGGACCAGCCCTACCTCGGCGAGAAGAACCCGGCCAACGGCGTCTACTCCGGCTTCGACATCGAGATCGCCAGAATGGTCTCGGCCTCGCTCGGCCTGGACCCGAAGAAGACCACGTTCAAGACGATCGCCTCCGCCAACCGCGAGACGGCCCTGCAGAACGGCCAGATCGACTACTACGTCGGCACCTACACCATCAACGACAACCGCAAGAAGCTCGTCGGCTTCGCCGGGCCCTACTACATGGCGGGCCAGTCGCTCCTCGTCCGCACCGACGAGGACGGCATCGAGGGCGCCGACGACCTCGACGGCAAGCGCGTCTGCTCGGCCGCGGGCTCGACCCCGTACCAGCGCATCAAGGCCGACCACCCCAAGGCCGACCTCGTCGCCTACGACACGTACTCGATCTGCGTCGACAACCTGCTGACCTATCAGGTCGACGCCGTCACCACCGACGACGCGATCCTGCTCGGCTTCGCCGCCAAGGCGCCCGACGAGCTGAAGCTCGCCGGCAAGCCGTTCTCGAAGGAGCCGTACGGCATCGGCGTCCCGAGGGGCGACAACGCCCTGCGCCTCGCCATGGACGACGCCCTCGCGGCCCGGCAGAGGAACGGCGACTGGAAGCGCGCCTTCGAGGCCACGCTCGGCCTGTCCGGCGCGCCCGCCCCGAAGCCGCCCGCCATCGACCGCTATCCGGCGAGCTGAGGAGCGTCCCCTTGAATGTCCTGACCGACAACTTCTCGACGTACTGGAAGGGCTTCCTCGGCACGGTCGAGCTGACCGTCTACGCCTCGGTCCTCGCCCTGCTGCTCGGCTTCCTCATGGCGTCCTTCCGCGTCGCGCCCGTCGGCTCCTTCCGCGCGCTCGGCACCGCCTGGGTCACCGTCCTGCGCAACACGCCGCTGACGCTGCTGTTCTTCGCCGTGCTGCTCGGGCTTCCGCGGTTCGGGCTCGTGCTGCCCTTCACCGTCTTCGCGGTGCTCGCGCTCGGCTGCTACACCTCCGCGTTCATCTGCGAGGCGGTGCGCTCCGGTATCAACACCGTGCCGAAGGGGCAGGGCGAGGCGGCGCGCAGCCTCGGCATGACCTTCGGCCAGACGCTGACCCATGTGATCCTGCCGCAGGCGTTCCGGTCGGTGATCCCGCCCGTCGGCTCCACGCTCATCGCGCTCGCCAAGAACTCGGCGATCGCGGGCGCGTTCAGCGTCGTCGAACTGCTCGGCACGTACAAGACGCTCAGCGAACTCGGCTACGACATCATCTGGACGTTCGTCTGGATCGCGCTCGGCTACCTCATCATCACGCTCGCCATCAGCGCCTTGTTCAACGTCCTCGAGAAGCGCTGGGGGATCGCCCGATGAAGGCACTCGACCACAGCTCCACCGCCCTCTACGACATCCCGGGCCCGAGGACCGAGCGCCGCCACCGCCTCTACGGCGTCCTCTCCACGCTCGTCGTGCTCGCGCTGGTCGGCTGGCTCCTCTACCTCCTGGTCGACACCGAGCAGTTCACGCACACCAAGTGGATGCCCTTCGAGTACAAAGGCATCCAGGAGCTGCTGCTGCGCGGCCTCGGCAACACGCTGAAGGCGTTCGCCCTCGCCGCCGTCCTCTCCCTGGCGCTCGGCACGCTCCTCGCCGTGGGGCGTCTGTCCGAACACCGGCCGGTGCGCTGGCTGGCGACGCTCTTCGTCGAGTTCTTCCGCGCGATGCCGGTCCTCGTGATGATCTTCTTCATCTACGTGGCCCTGAAGAGGGAGCCGCTCTTCGCGCTCGTCGCCGGTCTGACGCTCTACAACGGCTCCGTCCTCGCCGAGGTCTTCCGCTCCGGCGTCAACTCCGTCGAGCGCGGGCAGCGCGAGGCGGCGTACGCGCTCGGCATGCGCAAGACGCAGGTCATGACCCATGCCCTCGTACCGCAGGCCGTACGGGCCATGCTGCCCGCCATCATCAGCCAGTTGGTGGTGGCCCTGAAGGACACCTCGCTCGGTTATCTGATCACGTATGAGGAGTTTCTCCATGCCGGGAAGCTGATCGCTTCGAACCTCGACTACGATTTGCCCTTCATCCCTGTGGTGATGGTGATCTCGCCGATCTACATCGGGATGTGCATGCTGCTGTCGTGGTTCGCCCAGTGGGTGTCCAAGCGGCAGCGGCGCAATCCCAAGACCGAGGCCGCGGACATCGCCCCGGCCGAACCAGGGACGCTGCTGCCAGGGGTGCAGTAGCCGGAGCATGGGCAGTCCTCGCCCGGCAGCCGGAGATCACTTCGCATTCCGTGCGGAGAAGGTCAGCTGCGCGCGGGACGGGACGCGCCTGCTTGCCGAGGCCGAGCGGGCCCTTGTCGCCTTCGTACGCGGCAGGGGCACCGCTCCCCTTGGTCTCAAAGGGGTCTATGGGGCGCGGTGCGAGTTCCGCGGGCCGGACGGGTTCGGCAGCGGTGTCTGCGCGGCCCGCGTGACATCGCCCACCAGTTCGACCACGTCGGGCCCGTACGCCCCCGAGTTGACGACCTTCAGGAGCAGGACGAACGAGGTGCCGCCGTGCTTGCGCGCGAGGCGCTCGTGGTGCCGGGCGAGATACCGGGTGGCGGCCTGGTTGGTGACCGGCATCTGGCCGCAGAAGAGGAACACCGGCCGCGCCCCCTCGCCCTGGCCCGCCGTCAGCCGGGCGAGGACCACGTACTCCGTCATCCCCGGCTCCAGGCGGTAGCGCTCGGAGCCGATCTGGAAGGCGCCGCGGTCGGGGCCCGCCTCGGGATCGTTGTTGACCCGGACGCCCGGCAGCAGGCTGACCATGTGCGCGGCCATCCGGCGGTTCGCCACCGGCCCGCCGACACAGAACTCCGTACGCTCCCCGAAGCCCTGCTGGGCCGTGTCGTGCGCGACGACCTGGGCGTGCGCGCCGCAGTCCTTGACGAGCGCCGACAGTTCGAGGAGCGCGAAGACGTCGTGGCGCCGCACCATCAGGTCGGGGCCGCCCGCGTCCCGGCTCACCACGAGCAGCGACTCGGAGTTCTCCGGCAGCCCGAAGAAGGCCTGTTTCCGACGGAGCCGGCGCTTCCACAGGTAGCTGCGGGCGAGCCAGCCGAGGGCGGCGCCGACGCCCGCCGCGATCAGGCCGATGACGACATGGCGCACGTCTTCAGTCATGGGCGCGCACTCTAGCGGGCGGACACACCGGTGTTCGAGGGGGTCCTGACGGCTGTGCGAAGGCAAGTTACGCTGCGCGGACGGCTGTTGACCGGAGGTACTGATGCGACGTTCGATTGGGCGGAAACTCACCTTCTGCGCCGTTGCGGCGACCATGGTGGCGGTCGGCGCGGCGGCGCCCCCCTCGGCCGCCCCGGGCAGTCCCGGCGGCTCCCACGAGGCTCCGCGGAAGGTACCGGTGGCCGTCGGGTACGGCGGCGCCGTGGCGAGTGTCGACGCGGACGCCTCGGCGGCGGGCATCGAGGTGCTGCGCAAGGGGGGCAACGCGGTGGACGCCGCCGTCGCCACCGCCGCCGCGCTCGGCGTGACCGAGCCGTACTCCTCGGGCGTCGGAGGGGGCGGCTACTTCGTCTACTACGACGCCAAGACGCGCCAGGTGCACACGATCGACGGCCGCGAGACGGCGCCGCTGTCGGCGGGCCCGGACCTGTTCCTGGAGAACGGCAAGCCGATCCCCTTCGCCGACGCGGTCACCAGCGGCCTGAGCGTCGGCACGCCCGGCACCCCGGCGACCTGGCAGTCCGCGCTGGACGCGTGGGGCAGCAAGCGGCTCGACACGGTGCTGAAGCCCGCCGAGAAGCTGGCGCGCGACGGGTTCACGGTCGACGCGACGTTCCGCTCGCAGACCGCCGCGAACGAGGCCCGCTTCCGCAACTTCCCCGACACGGTGAAGCTGTTCCTGCCCGGCGGGAAGCTGCCGGAGGTCGGCTCGACGCTGAAGAACCCCGACCTGGCGCGCACCTACCGTGAGCTGGGCCGCGAGGGCGTGGACACGGTGTACCGGGGCGACATCGGCGCCGACATCGTGCGCACCGCCGACAAGCCGCCCGTCGACCCGGCGTCCGGCTACCACGCGCGGCCGGGCAAGCTGTCGGCCAAGGACCTGCGGGCCTACCGCGCCAAGCACCAGGCCCCGTCGAAGACCTCGTACCGGGGCCTCGGCGTCTACTCGATGGCGCCGTCCTCGTCCGGCGGCACGACCGTCGGCGAGGCGCTCAACATCCTGGAGCGGACGAACCTGTCCAAGGCGTCCGACGTGCGCTATCTGCACCGGTACATCGAGGCGAGCCGCATCGCGTTCGCCGACCGGGGCCGCTGGGTCGGTGACCCCGCCTTCGAGGACGTGCCGACCAGGCAGCTCCTGTCCCAGCGGTTCGCGGACTCGCGGGAGTGCCTGATCTCGGACGACGCGGTGCTGACCAGCCCGGTCGCGCCCGGCGACCCAAGGCATCCGGGCACGTGCGGCAAGGCGGGGGACAAGGCGGCCCCGACGACGTACGAGGGCGAGAACACCACGCACCTCACCACCGCCGACAAGTGGGGCAACGTCGTCGCCTACACCCTCACCATCGAGCAGACCGGCGGCAGCGGCATCACCGTGCCCGGCCGCGGCTTCCTGCTCAACAACGAGCTGACCGACTTCTCCTTCGCCCCCGCCACCCCCGGCGTGCACGACCCGAACCTGCCGGGCCCGGGCAAGCGGCCGCGCTCGTCCATCTCGCCGACCATCGTGCTCGACAAGGCCGGCAAGCCCGTCGTCGCGGTCGGTTCGCCCGGCGGCGCCACCATCATCACGACCGTGCTGCAGACCCTGACCGGCTTCCTCGACCGGGGCCTGCCGCTCGTCGACGCCATCGCCGCGCCCCGCGCCAGCCAGCGCAACGCCGCGCAGACCGAGCTCGAACCCGGCCTGTACGACAGCCCGCTCCGGGCGAAGCTGGAGGCCATCGGGCACTCCTTCAAGCTGAACCCGGAGATCGGCGCGGCGACGGGTGTGCAGCGGCTGCCGCACGGCAAGTGGCTGGCCGCCGCCGAGCCCGTACGGCGCGGGGGCGGGTCGGCGATGGTGGTGACGCCCGGGAAGTAACCCGCCCGCCACGCCACGGGGGCAAGTCATACGTCCCTGCGGCGCACCACGATCAGAGCGAGCGCGACGGCCGCCAGTGGCCAGACGGCGAACACCGTCCAGGACCCGGCGACCGTCGCGCCGCCGTACGCGTCCGGACCCCATCCGTACAAGGTCACGAGGCGCTGCCAGGCGCTCTGCACCATCATGTTCCGCGCCCGCTCCACCCACGGCTCGCGCGAGCCGAAGAACATCGGCAGCATCAGCAGCACGAACGCGGAGGCCACCATGGTCGTCGCGCCGTGCCGGATCAGCACGCCGAGCCCGAACCCGGTCAGCGCGCTGACCGGGGCGAGGAGCGCCGACGCGGCGAGGGCGCGCAGCGCGCCCGGATCGGTGAGGGACACGGCGGCGCCCCGGCCGCTCAGGATCGCTTGCGACACGGCGAACGAGCCGAGCGCGCAGAGCAGTCCGACCCCGGTCCACAGCAGGGCGGTCACGGCGGCCTTGGCGAGCATCAGTGACCGGCGAGCGGGCACGGCGGCGGTCGTGGTCCGGATCAGGCCGCTGCCGTACTCGCTGACGACGACGATCGCGCCGACGCTGCCCGCCGCCAGCATCAGCACGAGGTAGCCCTCGGCGGGGAACGCGTCGCCCAGCGAGAAGACGTGCTCGCGGCGGGCGTCGGCGTCGAGCCGAGGGATGTCCTGGTAGTCGCTCCAGGCGGCGAGCGCGGCGGTGACGAGCACGGTCAGCGTGACGGCCCCGAGGATCCACGGCGTGGAGCGCAGCGACTGGATCTTGATCCACTCGGCGGCGAGCAGATCGGTGAAGCGGGCGCGGGGGACGGCGGCGGTGGCGACGGTGGTCATCGGGCGGCTCCTGTCGAGGACGTGTCGCGGGCCGGGTACTCGACCCGGTCGGCGGTCAGCTCCATGAACGCTTCCTCCAGGGAGGCCGTCCTGGTGGTCAGTTCGCGCAGTGGGAAGCGGTGCTCCAGCGCGAGGGCGCCGATCCGCTCGGCGGACAGCCCGGTCACCACGAGCCGCTCCCCACGCTCAGGGCCGTCCTCCGGCACGGTCTGCGCGCCCGCCGCCGCGAGGAGCCCGGCGAACTCCGCCGCGCGCGGAGTCCCCACCACCACACTGAGCCGCGCCGCCCGCGCTGCGAACACCCGCAGCGGCTCGGCCGCGACGAGCCGGCCCCGCCCGATGACGACCAGCTCGTCAGCCGTGGACTCCATCTCCGACATCAGATGGCTCGACAGGAACACCGTGCGCCCCTCGCCCGCGAGCCGCCGGAACAGCCGCCGCAGCCACAGCACGCCCTCCGGGTCCATCCCGTTGAACGGCTCGTCGAACAGCAGCACCGGCGGGTCCCCGAGCAGCGCCGCCGCGACCCCGAGCCGCTGCTTCATGCCGAGCGAGAAGCCGCCGATGCGCCGCCCGGCGGCCTCGGCGAGCCCGACCTCGGCGAGGACGTCGGCGACCCGCCGCGCGGGCAGCCCGTTGGAGCGGGCGAGCGCCGCCAGATGGGCTCTCGCCGTACGTCCGCCGTGCACCTGCTGCGCGTCGAGGAGGGCGCCCGCGTGCCGCAGCCCGCGCGGGTGCGCGGCGAAGGGCACCCCGCCGACGGCCGTGCCGCCCGCGTCCGGCGCGTCCAGGCCGAGGACCACCCGCAGGGTGGTGGACTTGCCCGCCCCGTTCGGCCCGAGGAACCCGGTGACGACACCGGGCCGCACGGTGAAGGACAGGCGGTCGACGGCCGTCCTGCGGCCGTACCGTTTCGTGAGTTCGCTGACTTCGATCACGCGAGCCACCGTGCCGCGCGCCGCCGCGCCCGCACATCGGGCCACGGGATGCATCCCCCGGGCCGATGCCGCCGCGCGCCCGCCCTCGTACGCTCACCGGTGTGAACGGTGGAAACGCGAGCTCGTCGACGCGACGGTCGGTCCTCGCCTGGTGCGGCCTCGCCCTGTACCCCCTCGCCGGGGCCCTGTGCCTGTTCGGCTCGTCCGAGGTGCTGCCGTCGGTGCGCGCCGCCGGGGTGGCGCTGTCGGCGGTGCTCCTCGCCGGGGTGGCCGTGCGGGCGCCGCTGCTCGCGCTCGTCGTGGTGCTGCTCGGCACCCTGTTCGCGGTCGCGCTGTCGCCCTCGTACGGGCCCTGGGACGGTTCGCGGCAGACGACGGTGGTGGCGTTCGTCTCCGCCGACGTGGTGCTCGCCCGCCTGGTCGCGACCCGGTCGCCCGCGCAGTGGATCACCGGCGTCGTCCTCGCCTTCCTCGCGCAGGCCGCCGCCGTCCTCTTCTTCGTCCAGCCGCCGAACCTGATCGCGTTCGGGGTCGTCGCCCTGCTCGCGCTGCTCGTCGCCTGCATGGTCGGGCTGCTCCTGGGGGAGCGGCGCCGGTACGCCGCCGCCCTGCGCGAGCAGGCCGTCGCCGAGGCCGTGACCGCCGAACGGCTGCGCATCGCCAGGGAGTTGCACGACCTCGTCTCGCACAGCATCGGCGTCATCGCGATCCAGTCGGGCGTCGCGAGCCGCGTCATCGAGACCCGCCCGAAGGAGGCCCGCGACGCGCTGCGCGCCATCGAGACGACCAGCCGCGAGACGCTCAGGGGCCTGCGCCGCACCCTGGTCGCCCTGCGCAGGGCCGAGCCTGGGGAGACGGCGCCGCTCGCGCCGAGCACCGGCCTGGCCGACCTCGGCAGGCTCACGGAGACGACGACCAGGGACACGGGCGTACGCGTCGAGCTGACCGTGACCGGAGCACCCCGCGCGCTCCCGCCGGATGTCGACCTGGCGGCGTACCGCATCGTGCGGGAGTCGCTGGCCAACGTGGTCCGGCACGCCCACACCGACACCTGCCGCGTCCGCGTCACCCACGCCGACGACGCCCTGCGCCTGGAGATCGTCGACGCCGGGACGGGCCCCGCCCCGTCGGCTACCGTGCCCGGCATGGGGATCACGGGGATGGCGGAGCGGGTGAGCCTGCTGCACGGCGAGTTCAGCGCGGGACCCGGACCGGACGGCGGCTTCCGCGTGGCGGCGCGGATACCGCTGCCGGAGGCGGCCCGATGACCGTACGGGTGCTGCTCGTCGACGACCAGCCGCTGGTCCGCTCCGGGCTCAGGGTCCTGATCGGCGACACGGACGACCTGGAGGTGGCCGGCGAGGCGGGCGACGGCGCCGAGGCCGTCGAGCAGGCCGCGCGGTTGCGGCCCGATGTCGTCGTCATGGACGTCCGGATGCCCGGCACCGACGGCATCGAGGCGACCCGGCGGATCATGGCGGCGGACACCGGCAGCCGCGTCCTCGTCCTCACCACCTTCGACGAGGACGCGTACGTGTACGGGGCGCTGCGCGCCGGCGCGGGCGGCTTCGTCGTCAAGGACATGTCACTGGAGGAGATCCTCACCGCGATCCGCGTCGTCGCCGCCGGTGACGCGCTCATCGCGCCGGGGATCACCCGCCGCCTCATCGCCGACTTCGTGGGGCGGCCCGAGCGGGCGACGACGGCCCGCGCGGCACGCACCGTCGAGGGCGTCACCCCGCGCGAACGCGAGGTCCTCACCCTGATCGGCCTCGGCCGCTCGAACCAGGAGATCGCCGAGGACCTGGTCATCAGCGTGCCCACGGTCAAGTCCCACGTGGCCCGCCTGCTCACCAAGCTGGACGCGCGGGACCGCGTGCACCTGGTCATCACGGCCTACGAGGCGGGCCTGGTGACCCCGGAGCGCTGAGCCGGGACAGGAGGTCACCGGTATTCTTATCCGGTATAGGAATAGGGGTTCAGGTACCCTGGTCCCATGGTCCGCACCCCTTTGACCCCGGAAGAGCGAGAGCGCGGCGAGCGCCTCGGCCGCCTGCTGCGCGAGGCACGGCTCGGGCGCAGCATGACCGAGGTCGCCGCGGCGGCGGGCGTCTCGGTGGAGACGCTGCGCAAGATCGAGACGGGGCGGGCGCCGACCCCGGCGTTCTTCACCGTCGCCGCCATCGCCCGCGAACTGGGCCTGTCCATGGACGAACTGCTGGCGCACTGCAGCCCGGTGCCCGTCTGACGCGTCTTTCGGTACGGGCCGGAGATCACCCGCAAGGGTGTCAATCAAGATCGTTCGAGCGGGTTGCCGACGATGGTCTTGGCAAGCCTGCCGCACGGGCTTACGTTCGTGCCTCTACGACCCGTCTACGGGCGTAGAGGAGCAGGCAAAGGAGCGGCCCATGACACCCGATCTGCACGCCCGCCACCGCGCCGCCCTGCCGGACTGGCTGGCGCTCTACTACGCGAACCCCATCGAACTGACCCACGGCGAGGGCCGGCACGTCTGGGACGCGGCCGGCAACAAGTACCTCGACTTCTTCGGCGGCATCCTCACCACGATGACGGCGCACGCGCTGCCCGAGGTCACCAAGGCGGTCAGCGAGCAGGCCGCACGGCTCGTCCACTCCTCGACGCTCTACCTCAACCGCACGATGGTCGAACTCGCCGAGCGCGTCGCCCAGTTGTCCGGCATCCCCGACGCCCGCGTCTTCTTCACCACCTCCGGCACCGAGGCCAACGACGCGGCACTGCTTCTCGCCACCTCCTACCGCCGCTCGAACCAGATCCTGGCGATGCGCAACAGCTACCACGGCCGCTCCTTCTCGGCGGTCGGTATCACCGGCAACCGCGGCTGGTCACCGACCAGCCTCTCCCCGCTCCAGACGCTGTACGTGCACGGAGGCATCCGGAGCCGCGGCCCGTACGCCCACCTGTCCGATGCCGAGTTCACCGACGCCTGCGTCGCCGACCTGCGCGACATGCTCGGACAGACGCGCGGCGACGTCGCGGCGCTCATCGCGGAGCCGGTCCAGGGCGTCGGCGGCTTCACCTCGCCCCCGGACGGCCTCTACGCCCGCTTCCGCGACGTGCTCCGCGACCACGGCATCCTCTGGATCTCCGACGAGGTGCAGACCGGCTGGGGCCGCACCGGCGACCACTTCTGGGGCTGGCAGGCCCACGCCCGATCGGGGCCGCCGGACATCCTGACCTTCGCCAAGGGCATCGGCAACGGCATGTCGATCGGCGGGGTCGTCGCCCGCGCCGACGTCATGAACTGCCTCGACGCCAACTCCCTCTCCACCTTCGGCGGCTCCCCGGTCACCATGGCCGCGGGCCTCGCCAACCTCTCCTACCTCCTCGAACACGACCTCCAGGGCAACGCGCGCCGCGTCGGCGGCCTCCTCATCGAACGCCTCCGCGCCATCGCGGCGCACGCCCCCGGCGTACGGGAGGTACGCGGCCGTGGCCTCATGATCGGCATCGAACTGGCCCACCCCGACACGGGCGAGGCGGCCCCCGGCGCTGCCACGGCGGTCCTGGAGTCCTGCCGCGAGAACGGCCTCCTGATCGGCAAGGGCGGCGCCCACGACACCAGCGTCCTGCGCATCGCACCACCACTGTCCCTGACGGTGTCGGAGGCGGAAGAGGGCGCGTCCATCCTGGACGCGGCACTGCGAGAGTTCTCCTAGTCGGCAATCAGGTGCGCCCCGCCAGGGGCGCGGGGAACTGCGCGACCAGCCACGACGCACCCGCAGTCGGCGGTGGACAACAAACGATCTATGGCGCGTTTCCGTCCAGGAGAGGACGCCCCATGACCATCACAACCCCCTTCGACCACTCCCTCTCCATCCGCCAAATCCTCGCCCTGGACAGAATCGCGGCCGGAGACCCGGAGGTGGTCGCAGCAGCGAACCACCTCGACCGCCCCGTCCGCTGGGTCCACGTAGCGGAGGCGGCAGACGTGGGCGTCATGCTCACCGGCGGCGAGATGATCCTGACGACGGGCGTCCTGCTCGCGGGCGACGTCCGCAGCCAGACCGAGTACATCCGGTCCCTGCACAGGGCGGAGGCCGCCGCCCTGGTCCTGGGCCTCGGCCGCGCCTTCCCCGCACCGCCGGAGGACATGCGCCGAGAGGCGGAGCGCCACGGCCTCCCCATGGTGGTCCTGCACCGCCCGTTCCCCTTCGCGGAGTTGACGGAAGAGGTCCAGTCGAGACTGGTCCGCCGCAAGTACGCCGCCGTCAGCCTCTCCGAGGGCATCCGCACCGCGCTGACCGGCCTGATCACCGCGGGAGCGCCGCTGCAAAGTCTGCTGGACGAGATCGCCGCCCACAGCGCCTGCCCGGTGGTCGTCACCAACCTGGCCCATCGCGTCCTGGCCACCGCCGGGGAGCGCCCCGCCGTCGACGACGTCCTGCGCGACTGGGACCGCATCGCCCGCCAGCCCGGCGAGATCGACGGCGAGGGCTGGCTCCGCGCCGACCTCGGCGGCCGGGGCGAACGCTGGGGCTCCGTCGTCCTGTGCGGCTACCGGGGCGACAACGCCTCGGGCCGTCTGCTCGCGGACCGCGCCGCCGAGGCGCTGGTCCTGCATCGCATGTTGTCCGGCTCGGCGCCGAGCTGGGAGGAGCAGTCCGCGCGCTGCCTCCTCGCCGACCTGCTCTCCGGCGTCGTCCCGGCCCGCCAGCTGTTGCCCCGCGCCCGGGCGGCGGGCCTCCCGGTCAACCGCCGTACCTTCGTCCCGCTCGTGGTCCGCGCCGCAGAGCCCGCCCAACTCGACCGCGTACTGCGGGTGCTGGGCCTTCCCGGGCTCGTCGCGGAAGTGGCCGAGGGCGCGGTCGCCGTCCTGCTCAGCCTCGCCCGCGACCAGGCCGCCGACGCCCTCACCGACCGCTTCGCGTCCCGTCTGCGCGCCGAGACGGGGGAGGGGGACGCGGTCGTCGCCGCCGGACCCGCCCGCCCCGGCTGGGAGGACGTGCCCGCCGGACTGCGCGAGGCGCTGCACGTCGCCGAGGCCGTCGCGGGAGCGCCGCCCGGCCTGCCCGCCGTCGTGCGGCTCGGCGACGTACGCCTGCGCGGGCTGGTCCGGCTGCTGCGCGACGACCCGCGTGTGCAGTCGTTCGCCGAGCGGGAACTGGACGGCCTGCTGCGGGCGGAGGACACGGAAGCCCTGCTCCCGGTCCTGCGCACCTACCTCGCCACGGGCCGCAACAAGTCCCGCACGGCCCATCTCCACCACATGAGCCGCCCCGCCCTCTACCGCCGCCTGGAGACCATCGAGGCGCTCCTCGGCATGGACCTCGACGACTTCGAACAGGCGGCCTCCGTCCACATCGCCCTCCTCGCGCACGACGCCCAGCGCGGAACGTGACACCGTGCAACGCCGCGCGCCCGACGACGTGACACGGTGCGACTCGGCGGCCACGGCCCGCGTTCCTATCGTCGTCAGCACGCCGACAGCACCGCATCCCCCCGCAGGAGGTTCCGATGAGCCCCGTGATCCGTGCCGCGATCTTCCAGACCGCCTGGACCGGCGACAAGGAATCGATGATCGAGGCGCATGAGCAGGCCGTGCGCGACGCCGCCGCGCAGGGCGCCCAAGTCCTCTGCTTCCAGGAGCTGTTCTACGGCCCGTACTTCTGCCAGGTGCAGGACCCGGAGTTCTACGCGTACGCGGAGGCGATCCCGGACGGCCCGATCGTGCGCCGCTTCCAGGACCTCGCCCGCGAGCACCACATCGTCCTCGTCCTGCCGATGTACGAGGAGGAGCAGCCCGGCGTCCTCTACAACACGGCCGCCGTGATCGACGCCGACGGCTCCTACCTCGGCAAGTACCGCAAGACCCACATCCCGCAGGTGAAGGGGTTCTGGGAGAAGTTCTACTTCCGGCCCGGGAACTCCGGCTGGCCCGTCTTCGACACGGCCGTCGGCAAGATCGGCGTCTACATCTGCTACGACCGGCACTTTCCCGAGGGCTGGCGCGCGCTCGGCCTCGAAGGCGCGCAGATCGTCTTCAACCCCTCCGCGACCAGCCGGGGCCTCTCCCGCTACCTGTGGCAGCTGGAGCAGCCGGCCGCCGCCGTCGCCAACGAGTACTTCGTCGGCGCCATCAACCGCGTAGGGGTGGAGGAGTACGGGGACAACGACTTCTACGGCACCTCCTACTTCGCCGACCCCGAGGGCCAGTTCGTGGGCGAGGTCGCCGACGACAAGGCGCCCGAACTCGTCGTCCGCGACCTCGACCTCGCCAAGCTGCGCGAGGTCCGCGACCGCTGGCAGTTCTACCGCGACCGCGCCCCGCAGGCGTACGAGCCGCTGACCCGCCCGTAGCCCCGCCGTCCCTGGAGGAGAGCATGAGCGCCGTCCGTACCGTCGTCCGCGGGGGACTGGTCGTCACCGCCGCCGACGAGATGCACGCCGACGTCCTGATCGAGGACGGGCGCGTCGCGGCCCTCGCGGCCACCGGCAGCGACACCGCCGCGTCCTGGACGGACGCGCGGGTCGTCGACGCGCGCCACAAGTACGTCATCCCGGGCGGCGTCGACGGGCACACGCACATGGAGATGCCGTTCGGCGGCACCTTCGCCGCCGACACCTTCGAGACGGGCACCCGGGCGGCGGCCTGGGGCGGCACCACGACCATCGTGGACTTCGCCATCCAGTCGGTGGGCCGCTCGCTGCGCGAGGGCCTCGACGCCTGGCACGCCAAGGCCGACGGGCAGTGCGCGATCGACTACGGCTTCCACATGATCGTCTCCGACGTGCACGACGAGACGCTCAAGGAGATGGACCTCCTCGTGGAGGAGGGCGTGACCTCCTTCAAGCAGTTCATGGCCTATCCGGGCGTCTTCTACTCCGACGACGGACAGATCCTGCGCGCCATGCAGCGCGCCGCCGAGAACGGCGGCCTGATCATGATGCACGCCGAGAACGGCATCGCGATCGACGTCCTCGTGCAGCAGGCCCTCGCGCGCGGCGAGACCGACCCCCGCCACCACGGCGAGGTCAGGAAGGCGCTGCTCGAAGCGGAGGCCACGCACCGCGCGATCAAGCTGGCGCAGGTGGCGGGCGCGCCGCTGTACGTCGTGCACGTCTCCGCGCAGGAGGCGGTCGCCGAGCTGGCGCGTGCCCGCGACGAGGGCCTGCCCGTCTACGGCGAGACCTGCCCGCAGTACCTGTTCCTGTCCACCGACAACCTCGCCGAGCCGGACTTCGAGGGCGCCAAGTACGTGTGCTCGACCCCGCTCAGGCCCAAGGAGCACCAGGCGGCGCTCTGGCGCGGCCTGCGCACCAACGACCTCCAGGTCGTCTCCACCGATCACTGCCCCTTCTGCTTCACCGGCCAGAAGGAGCTGGGGCGCGGCGACTTCTCGAAGATCCCCAACGGGATGCCCGGCGTCGAGAACCGCATGGACCTCCTGCACCAGGCGGTCGTCGAGGGCCACATCACGCGCCGCCGCTGGATCGAGATCGCCTGCGCGGCACCGGCCCGGATGTTCGGCCTGTACCCGAAGAAGGGCACCATCGCGCCGGGCGCGGACGCGGACCTCGTCGTCTACGACCCGCACGCCGAGCAGACGATCAGCGCCGCCACGCACCACATGAACGTCGACTACTCGGCGTACGAGGGCAAGCGGCTCACCGGCCGGGTCGAGACGGTGCTCTCGCGCGGCGAACTCGTCATCAGCGAGCGGGAGTTCACCGGACGCGCCGGGCACGGGGCCTACACGCCGCGCTCGACGTGTCAGTACTGAGAGGGGGCACCATGGACTTCGGACTCGTCCTGCAGACCGACCCGCCCGCGTCGGCGGTCGTGGACCTGATGAAGCGCGCGGAGGGGGTCGGGTTCCGCTACGGGTGGACCTTCGACTCGTGCGTGCTCTGGCAGGAGCCGTTCGTCATCTACAGCCGCATCCTCGCCGAGACGGAGCGGCTGATGGTCGGCCCGATGGTGACCAACCCGGGGACCCGCACCTGGGAGGTGACCGCCTCGACCTTCGCCACGCTCAACGACATGTACGGCAACCGCACCGTCTGCGGCATCGGCCGCGGCGACTCCGCCATGCGCGTCGCGGGCCGCACCCCGAACACCCTCGCCCGGATCAGCGGCGCGATGAAGGTGATCCGCGCGCTCGGCCGGGGCGAGGAGGCGGACCTCGGCGGCGGCGCGGTCGTCCGCTTCCCCTGGGTGCGCGAGGGCGCCGAACTCCCCGTGTGGATGGCCGCGTACGGGCCCAAGGCGCTGAAGATGACCGGCGAGGAGGCCGACGGCTTCATCCTCCAGCTCGCCGACCCGTTCCTGACGGAGTGGATGGTGAAGGCGGTGCGGGACGCGGCCGTCGCGGCGGGCCGGGACCCGGCGGACGTGAAGATCTGCGTCGCCGCGCCCGCGTACGTCACCGACGACGACTCCCCGGACGCCCTCGCCCACGCGCGTGAGCAGTGCCGCTGGTTCGGCGGGATGGTCGGCAACCACGTCGCCGACCTCGTCGCCAAGTACGGGGCGCACTCCGGCATGGTCCCCGACGAGCTGACCGAGTACATCAAGGCCCGCGAGGGCTACGACTACGCCCACCACGGCCGCTCCGGCAACCCCGACACGGCGTTCGTGCCGGACGAGATCGTGGACCGCTTCTGCCTGATCGGCCCGGCCTCGGCACACCTCGAAAAGCTGCGCGCGCTGCGGGAGTTGGGCGTCGACCAGTTCGCCCTGTACGCCATGCACGACGCGAAGGAGGCGGTGATCGACCGGTACGGCCGGGACGTGATCCCGGTGCTCGACGTGTGAACCGTTGGACAGAACGGACTGCCCATGACCGACACCGCCCCGCCCGTCCGCGCGGCCGACCTGGGGGCCGACGCCTTCCCGGCCGACAGCCGCTACGCCAACGAGGATCTGCGCCCCGTACCGATCGCCGAGCGCCGCTGGACCACGTACAACTTCGTGGCCCTGTGGATCGGCATGGCCCACTGCATCCCGTCCTGGACGCTCGCCTCGGGCCTGGTCGCGCTCGGCATGGACTGGAAGCAGGCGGTGCTCACCATCGCCCTGGCCAACGTCATCGTGCTCCTCCCGATGCTGCTCACCGGGCATGCCGGGCCGAAGTACGGCATACCGTTCCCGGTCCTGGCCCGCGCCTCGTTCGGGATACGCGGCGCGAACCTGCCCGCGATGGTGCGCGCGGCGGTGGCCTGCTGCTGGTTCGGCATCCAGACGTGGATCGGCGGCCAGGGCATCTTCGTCCTCCTGGGCAAGATCTTCGGCGGCTGGGCCGACGCGGCGAGGATCGGCGGCTACCCGTGGACGCTGTGGCTCTGCTTCGTCGTCTTCTGGGTGCTCGAACTCGCCATTATCTACCGGGGGATGGACACGCTGCGGCGGTTCGAGAACTGGGCGGCGCCCTTCGTGCTCGTCGGCGCGCTCGTGCTGCTGATCTGGATCGCGAACAAGGCGGGCGGCTTCGGCCCGCTGCTGCACGAGCCGTCGAAGGTCGGCTGGGGCCCGGACTTCTGGAAGGTCTTCTTCCCCGGCCTGATGGGCATGATCGGCTTCTGGTCGACGCTGTCGCTGAACATCCCGGACTTCACGCGGTTCGGCCAGGGGCAGAAGGCGCAGGTGGTCGGACAGGCGCTCGGACTGCCCACCACCATGACCCTGTTCGCGCTGATGTCGGTCCTCGTGACGGCCGGTTCGGAGAAGGTGTACGGCGTCGCGATCTGGGACCCGGTCGAGCTGGCCGGCAAGACGGACAACGTCTTCGGGCTCCTCTTCGCCCTGGTCACGGTGTTCGTGGCGACGATCTCCGTCAACATCGCCGCCAACGTCGTCTCCCCGGCGTACGACCTCGCCAACCTGGCGCCGAAGTTCATCACCTTCCGCACCGGCGCGATCATCACCGGCGTCGTGGGCGTCCTGGTCATGCCGTGGAAGCTGACCTCGACGCCCGAGCTGTACATCTTCACCTGGCTCGGCGTGGTCGGCGGGCTGCTCGGCACGGTCGCGGGCATCCTCATCGCCGACTACTGGATCGTCCGGCGGACCGTGCTGCACCTGGCGGACCTGTACGTGGCCGGGGGCCGTTACTGGTACTCCGGCGGCTGGAACCCGCGGGCCGTCACCGCCTTCGCCGTCGGCGGGGTGCTCGCGGTCGGCGGATCGTACTCCACGGTGGACGCGGACGGGAACAAGGCGGGCCCCTTCCCCGAGTCCGGGCTGATCCCCTTCCTGAAGCCGCTGGCCGACTACGGGTGGGCCGTGGGACTCGCCGCGTCACTGTGCGTGTACCTGGCGCTCATGGCGGCCGGGCGGGATCGCGGGACGCGCTGACGGTTCCGCCGCGCGCTCGCGGTAGTTGAAAGCCGGATTCCCCTGACGCGTTCCATTGACGGATGCCTTTCGCACGCCGTATTGGTATACCAAAGCCGTCGGGGCGCCCTGTCGCTCTCACGGAGGCGTGTGCCCCCATGTCCGCATCGCCGGACGAACCGGGCGCATTCAGACAGAGGAGCGCGTCATGGTCGCCGTGCACGAACAGACCTCCACAGCCACAGCCACAGCCGCAGGACCGGACGGGACCAGTCCCGGCCTGTACAGCCCCGACCTCGCGCCCACCCGCAGGGAGGGCCGCCGCTGGGGCGCGTACAACGTGTTCACGCTGTGGGGCAACGACGTGCACAGCCTCGGCAACTACGCCTTCGCCATGGGCCTCTTCGCCCTCGGCATGAGCGTCTGGCAGATCCTCATCGCCTTCGCCATCGCCTCGGCCCTGCTGTTCGGACTGCTCACACTGTCGGGGTACATGGGCCACAAGACGGGCGTCCCGTTCCCGGTGATGAGCCGGATCTCCTTCGGCACCAAGGGCGCGCAGCTCCCGGCGGCGGTGCGCGGCGCCGTCGCCATCGCCTGGTTCGGCATCCAGACCTATCTGGCCGCCTCGGTGCTCCGCGCGGTGATCAAGAAGCTCACGCCCGGCGCCGCGTCGCTCGACCACAACTCGGTCCTGGGCCTGTCCACGCTCGGCTGGATCACCTTCGTCGCCCTGTGGGCGGTCCAGGTCGTGATCGTCAGCTACGGCATGGAGCTGATCCGCAAGTACATGGCGTTCGCCGCGCCCGCCATCCTCATCACGATGTGCGGCCTCGCGGTCTGGATCCTGACCAGGACGGACCTGTCGGTCGCGGTCTCCACGGGCCACGCCCCGACCGGCCTCGACGCCTGGCGGCAGATCCTCGAGAGCGCCGCGCTCTGGGTCGTCATCTACGGCACGTTCGTCCTGAACTTCTGCGACTTCACGCGCTCCGCCAAGAGCCGCCGCGCCATCGTCGTCGGCAACCTCGTCGGCATCCCGCTCAACATGCTCTTCTTCGCCGGGATCGTGGTCGTGCTCTCCGGCGGCCAGTTCAAGCTCGACGGGCAGGTCGTCACCGGGCCCGAGGACATCGTCGCCACCATCCCCAGCACGACCCTGATGGTGCTCGCCTCGCTCGCCTTCATCACCCTGACCATCGCGGTGAACCTCCTCGCGAACTTCGTCGCCCCGATCTACGCGCTGGTCAACCTCTTCCCGCGCAGGCTCGACTTCCGCAAGGCCGGCCTGGTCAGCGCCGTCATCGGCCTCGTCATCCTGCCCTGGAACCTCTACAACAGCCCGACCGTCGTCAACTACTTCCTCGGCGGCCTCGGCGCCCTCCTCGGCCCCGCCTTCGGCGTCGTCATGGCCGACTACTGGCTGGTGCGCCGCACCCGCGTCAACGTCCCCGCCCTCTACACCGACGCCGCCGACGGCGACTACCACTACCGCTCCGGCCTCCATCTGCGCGCCGTCGGCGCCTTCGCGCCGGCCGCCGCCGTGGCCGTCGTCGTCGCGCTCGTCCCCGCCTTCGCGTCGGTCTCCGGCTTCTCCTGGTTCATCGGCGCCGGACTCGCCGCCCTGCTCTACGTGGTCCTCGCCGACCGCAGCCGCACCCCGCAGGACGTGGACGGCGAGGCGCTCGCGGTCGACGCCGCGTAACCCCCGCCCCGCCAGCGGCAGCTGACCCACCCCCACAGCACAGGAAGCACCGCCATGCGCATACTCGTCTGCAACGTCAACACCACCGGGACGATGACCGACGCCATCGCCGCCCAGGCCCGGTCCGTCGCCGCGCCCGGCACCGAGATCGTGGCGCTGACCCCGGCGTTCGGCGCCGAGTCCGTCGAGGGCAACTACGAGAGCTACCTCGCCGCCATCGCCGTGATGGAGACGGTGCGCGCCTACCCGGAGCCGTTCGACGCCGTCATCCAGGCCGGATACGGCGAGCACGGCCGCGAAGGGCTCCAGGAACTCCTCGACGTACCGGTCGTCGACATCACCGAGGCCGCCGCCTCCACCGCCCAGTACCTCGGCCACCGCTACTCCGTCGTCACCACCCTGGACCGGGCCGTCCCGCTCATCGAGGACCGGCTGAGGCTCGCCGGGCTCACCGACCGGTGCGCCTCGGTGCGGGCCAGCGGCATGGCCGTGCTCGACCTCGAACGCGACCCGGACGCCGCCGTCGAGGCCATCGTGGAGGAGGCCGCCCGCGCCGTGGAGCTCGACCGCGCCGAGGTGATCTGCCTCGGCTGCGGCGGCATGGCCGAGCTGACCGAGCGGGTCAAGGAGCGCACCGGCGTCCCGGTCGTCGACGGGGTCGCCGCCGCCGTCACCGTCGCCGAGTCGCTCGTCCGGCTCGGGCTCACCACTTCCAAGGTGCGGACGTACGCGCGGCCCCGCGAGAAGAAGATCCGCAACTGGCCGCCGTTCATCAGCGCCTAGGGCCTGTCGTCAAACACCCGTCGTCGCCCGGAGCGCGGCGACGGCGTCGCGGGCCGCCCGCAGCGCACCCTTGTCCACCGTGTCGGCGGACGGCGCGCCCTTGGTCTCGAAGTCGCTGCCGTTGTAGGTGACCGTCACCAGCGCGTTCGCGGCGCGGACCGTGACGATGGCCTCGCGGGTCTTCTGCTTGTCCTTGGTGGTGAGCGCCGACGTCAGCCGCGCCCCGTCGCCGATCTCCTGCGGCGTGCCGTCCCCCTTGTCCCCGGCGGCGTACGCCTGCTTCGCCAGCGCGTCGGAGTCCTTCACCTCGAAGGAGACGTCGAGCCAGTGGTAGTCGTAGCCCTTGAGCGCGCTCCAGGAGCAGCCGCGGCGCACCGACTCGTCGGTCGCCGCCAGCTCCTTGCCCGCCGTCCCGGCGCCCGGCACGAGCGCCTTGACCGTCGCCGCCGTCACGGCCCCGCAGGGCGCGGGCGGCTTCGCGTACGTCCTGGCCGCGACGCTGGCGCTCGGGCCGGGCGACGCGGACGCCGTCGGCTCCGGCGAGGCGTCCTTGTGCTTCTTGTCGGCGGAGTCGGACATCGGGCCCGTGGACCAGGCCCAGCCCACGCAGGCGAGCAGGGCGACCGGCAGCAGCCGGGCGGTCAGCATGACCGGCAGTGGGAGAGAACGCACGGCGTACGTCCCTTGCGTCAGGGGAGTGGGGGAGGCCAGTTTCACACGAGTTGCTGTGCGAACGACACCGCCACTTCCGTCACCCCCGCATCACACAGCGGCACCGCGCGCCGGAGCCCGCGGCGGGCTCACGCGCCCACGTCGTCCCGGCGCAGCGCCGTGACCACCCAGACCGCCGCGCGCAGCCGCACGCCGCCCGCGGTCGCGTACGGCCGGAGCGTGTTCTCCAGGGCGGCGCGCGTCCGGGCGGACACGCTCCGGCCGGGGGTGCGGGACAGGAGGAAGTCGACGGCGTCGGCGGGCGAGTCGCCCCAGCGGGTCCGCACGTCCACCGGGCTCACGGCGATCCGGCGGAACGTGCGGTGCAGCGCGGCGTGGATCCGGTACGGCTCGGACAGCGACGCCATCGCGGCGCCCGCCGCGCGCGCGTCCGGGTCGGGCTCGACCGGCGCCGCGTCCCGGGTGCCTTCCGCGAGGCGCCGTGCGAACCGGGCGAGCACCGCGCCCTCCTCCGTCTCCCGCCCCGTCCGGCGCGGGCAGACGAAGGCGAGCCGGCCGCCCTCGCGCAGGGCCCGCGCCACGTTCGCGAACGCCGCCACGGGGTCCTCGAAGAACATGACGCCGCCCCGGCTGAGCGCGAGGTCGTAGGTGCCCGGCGCGAAGGGGTGCGTCTGCACGTCACCGACCTCGTACGTCGCCCCGTGCACACCGTCCTCGGCGGTACGCGCGCGGGCGCGCGTGATCAGCGGCACCGACAGGTCGACGCCCACGGCGTGCCCGGGCGCCGCGAGCAGGGCCGCCGTGCGGGTGGTGGCGCCCGCGCCGCAGCCGATGTCCAGGACGCGGTCGCCCGGCGCGATCGCGGCGGCCTCGAACAGGGCCGCGTCGGCGTCACCGAGCATCGCGTCGAAGCGGCGGTGGTGGGCGGCCCAGTGGTGGCCGAGGGGGCCGTTCCAGGCGAGTTCCTGGCGGAGATTGGCGACGGCGCCCGGCGTCTGGCTGACCGGGTTCGTCGGCGCCATCGAGGTCATCGCACTCGTCGGGGTCATTGCACTTGTCGGGTTCGTCGGAGTCATCGGGTCTCCAGGAGGTGGGTCACGGGCAGGGCGGACTCGATCCGGTCCACGGCGGCGAACGCCCCGTAGGCGATCAGGCGCACCAGGCAGTGGTCGGTGTACGGCCGTACGCGCCACGCCGCCACGTCCGCGTCGGTGATCCGGTACGGCGCCAGCGCGGCGAGCAGCGCGAGCCGGGCCCCGGGGCGTTCGGCGCGGTCGGGGAGGCCCGGCCAGGCGGGCGCCGGGTGCGAGCCGTCCCAGCGCGCGACGGTGTCCTGGACGAGACCGAGGTCGGCGTCGTCGAGGAGGGCCGCGCCCGCCGTGGCCGCCGTGCGCAGGGCGTCGTAGGCGGGCCCGACGGAGGTGCCCGCCGCCCAGGCCGGTCCGGGGCCCGGCGAGTCGAGCAGGGCGAGGGAGGCGCCCGGGGCGTGGTCGGCGCGGACCACGCGCGCCATGTTCCGGCCCGCGAGCGCGCGGACCGGCCCGAGGCGCTGGGCGTTGCCGGGCAGCAGGTTCTCGGTGCACAGCGCGGAGACGATCCGGTTGATGAAGTGGAAGGTCAGCGCGGTGCCGACGTGCGAGGCGAGGTCGGCGCGGGCGAACGGCGGCGGCGTCAGCTCCGGGGACCCCGGCACGCGCGTGGCGCGGCCCCAGGCGAGGAGCCGGGCCGCGCGGGCGTCCGGCGGCACGCGGTCACGGGCCACCGCCTCGCCGAGCGCGCGGTCGCCGGTGGCGTGCAGCAGCACGGCGTGCGCGTCGACGCAGAACGGGCAGCGGTTGGCGAGGGAGGCCCCGGCCGCGACCAGCTCGCGGTCGGTCCGCGAACCGCTGCCCGCGATGAGGGACTCGCGCAGCAACGCCCAGGCGGGCGCGAGGAGTTCGGGCGCCGAGGAGAGGACGACGAGCGTCGAGGGGCGCGCGATGCCGAAGTCGGTCGCCGTCTGCGCCCAGACGGCGGCCGCGGTGCCGGTGGCGGACCTGGGCGACGGTGGCACGGTGTAGCGGTACGGGCCGGGCATACGGGCTCCTCCTGCCGGTCGGCGCGGCTCTGCCGGAACGGTGCCGCGACGCCGCTCAGCCTCGCCCCGCGGCCTGTACGCGGGCGTCGTACGGCGGATCCCAACTCGCTCTACTCCCGGGGGAGTAGGCGCGCGCCCGGTGCCGTCCTCGGGGCGGACGCCGATGTCAGTGGGGCGGTCTACTGTTCCGGGCAGACCAATCGCTCGGACGGGGCACGGGGGTGGACGGGGCATGGGCGTGGGCGTGGACACGGGTGGGGGAGCGGCGGCCGGCCGGGGCTCGGGTGCGGCGGCGGCTCCGCCCGGCCCGCGCGCGTACCTGGGCGACGCGCTGCTCGCGGTCGTGATCGCCGCGATCCTCGTGCTCGGCGCCGCGCTCGGCGACGACCGGGTGGCGCCGCTGGACTACGCCCTGATGGTGGCGTCCGCGCTGGCCCTCGCGGGGCACCGCCGGGCGCCCCGCGCGGTCCTGCTCGCCTCGGCGGCCCTGACCACGGCCCACGTGCTGCACGCCCACCCCGGCACCCTGGCCGCGCTGCCGGTCGTCGCGGCGGTCCACACGGCGTCCCGGGCCGGGCACCGGGGCCTCGGCGCCGCCGTGGCCGGAGTCTTCCTCGCCGTCTACGTCACCCAGGACGCGCTCACCGCCGACGGCGCGACCACGCGCGCGATGCTGCTCGCGGGCTGGTTCCTGTGCGCCGTCGTGACCGGGCTCGCCGACAAGAACTGGCAGGCCTACCTCCACCAGACCGAACAGCGCGCCCTGGAGGCCGAGCGGACCCGCGAGGAGGCGGCGCTGCGCCGCGCCGGTGAGGAGCGGCTGCGCATCGCGCGCGAGCTGCACGACTCCCTCACCCACAGCATCTCCATCGTCAAGCTCCAGGCCGGGGTCGCCGTCCACCTCGCACGCAAGCGCGGCGAGGAGATACCGCCCGCGCTCCTCGCCATCCAGGAGGCGAGCGGCGAGGCGATGCGCGAACTGCGGGCCACGCTCGACGTGTTGCGCGCGGACGAGCCCACCGGCGACCCCGCGACGCTGGTCGAGCGCGCCCGCGCGGCGGGCATCCCCGTCGACCACACCGTCACCGGCACCCCACGCCCCCTCCCGCCCGCGCAGGAGCGGGCGGCGTACCGGATCGTGCAGGAGGCGCTGACGAACGTCGCCCGCCACGCGGGCCGCGGGGCACGGGCCGACGTACGACTGGCGTACGACGAGACCGGGCTGACGGTGAGCGTGACCGACACCGGGACCGCGTCCCCGGCCCGGCCGGTCACCGAGGGCACCGGGCTGACGGGGATGCGGGAGCGGGTCGCGGCGGTGGGCGGCACGCTGGTCGCGGGGGCGCGCGAGGAGGGCGGGTTCGAGGTACGGGTGCGCCTGCCGCTGAACGCGGGGCCGTCCCGGGAGGCGGGAGCGGCCGGGGCGCCGTCGGACGCGGTCCCGTCGCATCCGGCCCCGCGGCCGCCGGTGCGCGAGGCGGCCACCCCGTGAGCCGCCCCGAGACCCGGCCCGTGATCCGCGTCGTCCTCGTCGACGACCAGGCGCTCATGCGCGCCGGGTTCCGCGCCCTGCTCGACGCCGAGGACGGGATCGAGGTAGTCGGGGAGGCCGCGGGCGGCGACGAGGGGGTACGGCTCGTCCGCGAGCGGGTGCCCGACGTCGTCCTCATGGATGTGCAGATGCCCGGCGTCAGCGGCATCGAGGCGACCCGCCGGATCGCCCAGGACCCCGCGCTCGCGCACGTCCGCGTCGTCATGCTCACCAACTACGGCCTGGACGAGTACGTCTTCGACGCGCTGCGCGCGGGCGCGTCCGGCTTCCTCCTCAAGGACAGCGAACCGGAGGACCTGCTCACCGGGATCGCGGTCGTGGCACGCGGCGACGCGCTCCTCTCGCCGTCCGTCACACGCCGCCTCATCGGCGCCTTCGTGGCCCGCCCGCCGGACCGTACGACCGCGCCGGGCCTGGAGTGCCTCACCCCGCGCGAGCGGGAGGTCACCGCGCTCGCCGCGCGCGGCCTCACCAACGAGGAGATCGCCGCGCACATGGTGATCAGCCCCTTCACCGCGAAGACCCACATCAGCCGCGCCATGACCAAGCTCGGCGCCCGCGACCGGGCCCAACTCGTCGTCTTCGCCTACGAGTCGGGTCTCGTCGCCGCCCGCACGCCGGACGCCGCGCGCGGGGCTACGTAGGATCACGCCATGACGATCAAGGGGAAGGCGGCGCTCGGGCGCGCCGTGGGGCTCATGGCGACGGCGCTGCTCGTCGCGGCGTGCGGGGCACCGGCACCGGTCACGCCCTCGGCCCCGGCGGACACCGGCGCCCGCGTGGACGACTACCGGGTCCACGCCGACTCCCTCGACACCGCCACCCCGGCACCGTACGGAAGCATCGACGTGGAAGGAGCCGCCCGCCCCGGCGCCTCCGCACGGACCCGGGCGCCCGAACCCTCCGGCCCCTGCCCGGACTCCGGGATGCGCATTACCGCGGGCGACGCCAACGCCGCCATGGGCCTGCGCGCCCTCACCGTCACCCTCACCAACTGCGGCAGAGCCACCTTCGACCTGTACGGATACCCGCGCCTGAAGCTCCTCGACGCGGACGGGACACCCGTCGAGCGCGTCCAGGTCCTCGAAGGCACCTCCGCGATCACCGCCGGCGTGCGCGACGACACCCCCCGCCGCATCACCGTGCGCCCCGGCGAGGCCGCCTCCACCTCCTGGGTGTGGCGCAACACCTACGACGACACGACGCACCCGCCCGTCACCGTCGCCCGCGTCGTCGTCGACCCCGCCCTCGGCCGCGGCACCCAGGCCGTCACCCCCGACCCGCCGCTCGACCTCGGCAGCACGGGGAGACTCGGCACCACCGCCTGGCGCAAGCGATGAGCGCCGCCCGCTAGGATCCGCAGACGTTGCAGAGGAACGCGGACACTGGGTCCGCCGTGGTGGTTGGGGGTCGGCGTGGTCGCTGGTCGTGTGGTGCGCTTCGACGGAGCGCGCGGATATGGGTTCATCGCGCCGGACGACGGCGGTGAGGACGTCTTCCTTCATGTGAACGACCTCCTCATCCCCGAGTCGTACCTGCGCACCGGGCTGAAGGTCGAGTTCGACATCGAGGAGGGCGACCGCGGCCCGAAGGCGTCCTCGGTGCAGCTCGCCGAGGGCACCGCCGCGCCGACGGCGGGCCGGAACGCGGTCGACGGCGACGACGTGCTGTGCGACGTGCTGCGCGTCGACGAGTTCACGAACGAGGTCACCGAACTGCTGCTGCGCGCCGCGCCCTCGCTGACCGGTGAGCAGATCCTCGCGGTCCGCCGCGAACTGCTGCAGAGCGGGCGCAAGCACGGCTGGGTGGACAGCTGACCGGAAGAGACCGAGCGAGCCGCGCGGCAGCGGCTGAGACACCCCGGGGCCCGGGCCGAGTCGACCACTCGGCCCGGGCCCCGTCCGTCGCTCCGCCCCGGGGCTCGCGCCGCGGCCTCTCGTACGATCCGGGACAACCGCACCGCCACCCGCTAGGAGTCCCCTTGTTCACCACCCGGCCGACTCTCCAGGGCACCTTCGGCATGGTGTCCTCCACGCACTACCTCGCCTCCCAGTCCGCGATGGCGGTCCTGGAGGACGGCGGCAACGCCTACGACGCCGCCGTCGCCGCGGGGTTCGTCCTGCACGTCGTCGAGCCGCACCTGAACGGGCCCGCCGGTGAGGTGCCGATCCTCCTCGCCCCGGCCGACGGCGAGGTGCGCGTCCTGTGCGGCCAGGGCGTGGCGCCCGCCGGGGCCACCGTCGCCCACTACCGGTCCCTCGGCCTCGACCTCGTACCCGGCACAGGACCCCTGGCGGCCGCCGTGCCCGGCGCCTTCGACGCCTGGATGCTCCTCCTCAGGGACCACGGCACGAAGACCCTCGCCGACGTCCTGAAGTACGCCATCGGCTACGCGGAGGACGGCCACGCGCCCGTGGAGCGCGTCGGCGAGACCGTCGAGACGGTACGGGAACTGTTCGAGACGGAGTGGCCGTCCTCGGCCGAGGTCTACCTGGCCGACGGCAAGGCGCCCGCGCCCGGCGCGCTGTTCCGCAACCCCAGGCTCGCCGCCACCTGGAAGCGGCTCATAGCGGAGGCCGGGGAGGCGGGCGCCGGCCGTGTCGCGCAGATCGAGGCGGCGCGGCGGATCTGGCGCGAGGGCTTCATCGCCGAGGCCCTGGTGCGCCAGGCGGCCCGGCCCACCATGGACACCAGCGGCGAGCGCCACACCGGCACCCTCACCCAAGCCGACCTCGCCGCCTGGGAAGCGACCTACGAGGCCCCGGCCACGTACGACTGGAACGGCTGGACGCTCTGCAAGGCGGGCGGCTGGAGCCAGGGCCCCGCCTTCCTCCAGCAGCTCGCCCTGCTCCCGCCCGAACTGCCCGCCTACGGCTCCGCCGACTACGTCCATCTGCTGATCGAGGGCTGCAAGCTCGCGATGGCCGACCGGGAGGCGTGGTACGGCGACGCGCGGGACGTCCCTGTGGACGCGCTGCTCTCCGACGAGTACAACGCCGCCCGCCGCGCCCTGATCGACCCGGCGAAGGCGTCGCACGAGCTGCGCCCCGGCCGCCCGCTCGGCGCCGAGCCCCGCCTCAGCGCGCACGCCACCGCCGTCGCCGCCGGTGCCCCCGGATTCGACGCCCTGGGGGTCGCGGGCGCCGGTGAGCCGACCGTCGCCAAGAGCCCCACGTCCCCGGTGCCGGGCGAGCCCGACGTCGGCGGCGACGGACTGACCCGCGGCGACACCTGCCACCTCGACATCGTCGACCGCTGGGGCAACATGGTCGCCGCGACCCCCTCCGGCGGCTGGCTCCAGTCCAACCCGGTCGTGCCCGAGCTGGGCTTCCCGCTCGGTACGCGCCTCCAGATGACGTGGCTGGAAGAGGGGCTGCCCAACTCGCTCACCCCCGGCCGCCGCCCGCGCACCACCCTCACCCCGTCGCTCGCCCTGAGGGACGGCGTCCCGGTCATGGCGTTCGGCACGCCCGGCGGCGACCAGCAGGACCAGTGGCAGATGCACTTCTTCCTCGCGGTGGCGCTGCGCCCGGCGGTCCGGGGCGGCCTCGACCTCCAGGGCGCCATCGACGCCCCGAACTGGCACAACGACTCCTTCCCCGGCTCCTTCTTCCCGCGCGGGATGCGGCCGGGATCGGTCACCGTGGAGTCCCGGATGGACGGGGAGATCGTCGCCGAGCTGCGCCGGCGCGGCCACGACGTGACCGTCGGGGACGCCTGGTCCGAGGGGCGGCTGTGCGCCGTCGCCCGCGACCCGTACACCGGTGTCCTCTCGGCGGCCGCGAACCCGCGCGGGATGCAGGGATACGCCGTCGGCCGCTGAGCCGCCCGCACCCCATGGGTGGAATCGCCCGCTGAGCGGTGATCGCCGATTTCATGGTGATTCCACCCACAGTTCACCTGATCAGTACGCGATGTCAGAGGCGCGTGTTCTCATGGAGGCATGATCGAAACAGTCACAGAGAGCATCGACGACTTTCTGACCAGCAATGTCACCGACTCCTTCGTCAGCGACGTGGAGCGGGTGGTCCGCGCCGCGGCCGCCGCCGAGATCACGCCCCGCTTCCGGCAGCTCGCCGCCCACGAGATCCAGCAGAAGAGCGCCCCGCACGACCTCGTCACGGTCGCGGACAAGCGCGCCGAGGAGTACCTCACGCGCGAGCTGCCCGCTCTGCTCCCCGGCTCCGTCGTGGTGGGCGAGGAGGCGGTCGCGGCCGACCCGACGACGTACGAGGCGCTGCGCGGCGCCGCACCCGTCTGGATCGTCGACCCGGTCGACGGCACCCGCCAGTTCGTCCACGGCGACCCCGGCTTCTGCACGCTCGTCGCGCTCGCGCTCGACGGCGTGGTCCTCGCCTCGTGGACGTACGCGCCCGCGCTGGACGAGTTCGCCGTCGCGGTCCGCGGCCGGGGCGCCCGGCTGAACGGGCAGGCCCTGCCGGCGGGCGCCCCCGCCCCCGGCCGCGATCTGCGCGTCGCCACCTCGCACCCCGACTTCACCACCGACGCCCAGAAGCGCGCCCTGCTCGGCCTGCGCACCGAGGGCGTCGCCCCGCGCCCGTGCGGTTCCGCGGGCCTGGAGTACCTGGCGATAGCCCGCGGCGACCTCGAAGCGGTCGCCTTCGGCTGGGAGCTGGCCTGGGACCACGCCGCCGGACTCCTCCTCGTGGAGGAGACGGGCGGCGCCCACCTCACCCGCGACGGCGTCCCGTTCACGCTCACCGGGGGCAACGCGCTGCCGTTCACGGCGGCGCGGGACGCGGCGACGGCGCGCCGGATCGCCGGGCTCCTCGCGGACGCCCGCTGACCTCCTGCTCCGCCGCTCGGCGGATGATCGCCGGGCGGCACCCGCGCCCGGCGACGTCACCGCCGCGGCATATCCTGTGCGGGCAGTGGCCGTCGGCTGACGAAGGAGTCCGAAGGTGCCGTCGATGCTCGATGCCGTCGTGGTCGGAGCGGGGCCCAACGGCCTGACCGCCGCGGTCGAACTGGCCCGGCGGGGCTTCTCCGTGGCCCTCTTCGAGGCCGAGTCCACCGTCGGCGGCGGCGCGCGCACCGAGGAACTGACCCTGCCCGGCTTCCGCCACGACCCCTGCTCGGCCGCGCACCCGCTGGGCGTCAGCTCCCCGGCGTTCCGGGCCATGCCGCTGGAGCGGTACGGCCTTGACTGGGCCCACCCCGACCTGCCCATGGCCCACCCGTTCCCCGACGGCACGGCCGCCGTCCTCGCCCGCTCCGTCGCCGAGACCGCCGCCTCCTTCGGGCCGCGCGACGCGGGCACCTACCGCCGCCTCGTCGAACCGCTCCTGCCGCGCTGGGACGCCCTCGTACGGGACTTCATGTCCCTGCCGCTCAGCGCGCTGCCCCGCGACCCGGTCGCCCTCGCCAGGTTCGGGGTGCGCGGACTGCCGCCCGCGACCTGGCTGATGCGCCGCTTCCGCGACGAGCGGGCCGGCGCCCTGTTCTCCGGGCTCGTCGCCCACACCATCGCCCCGCTCGGCGGCTTCGCCACATCGGCGATAGGGCTCGTCTTCGCGCTCGCCGCCCACGCGCGCGGGTGGCCTCTGGCGCGCGGCGGCTCCCAGTCCCTCTCCGACGCGCTCGCCGCCTACCTCAAGGACCTCGGCGGCGTGATCCACACCGACTACACGGTCAAGCGCCTCGACGACCTGCCGCCCGCCCGCGCCTACGTCTTCGACACCTCGCCCACCGCCCTCGCGCGGATCGCCGGGCTCGGCCGCTACTACGACCGGTTCCGGTACGGGGCCAGCGTCTTCAAGATCGACTACGCGCTCGACGGGCCGGTGCCGTGGACGGCCCCCGAGGCGAGGAAAGCGGGCACCGTGCAGGTGGGCCCATACCAGGCCGACATCGACAAGGCGCTGCGCGCCGCCTCCGTCGAGGGCCGGGCTCCGCGGACGCCGTTCCTCATCACCGTGCAGCCGAGCGTCGTCGATCCCTCGCGCGCGCCCGAGGGCAAGCACACGTTCTGGGCGTACGGCCACGTCCCGAACAACTGGGACGGCGACCTCACCGACGCCGTCGAACGCCAACTGGAGCGGTTCGCCCCGGGGTTCAGGGACCTGATCCTCGCCCGCGCCACCGCGGGGCCGCCCCAACTCGCCGTCCGCAACGCCAACTACGTGGGCGGCGACATCTCCTGCGGCTCGGTCGGCGGACTCCAACTGCTGCTCCGCCCCAAACTCTCCCTCTCCCCGTACACGACCCCGCACCCGGCCGTCTTCCTCTGCTCCTCGGCGACCCCGCCGGGCCCCGGCGTGCACGGCATGTCCGGGCACAACGCGGCGAAGGCCGTCTGGCGCAGACTGCGAGCGACATGAGCACCCGACTGACCCTCGTCCAGGGCGACATCACCGAACAGGACGTGGACGCCGTGGTCAACGCGGCGAACTCCTCCCTGCTCGGCGGCGGCGGAGTCGACGGCGCGATCCACCGCCGCGGCGGCCCCGAGATCCTCGCCGCGTGCCGCGCCCTGCGCGCCTCCCACTACGGCAAGGGCCTGCCGACCGGCCAGGCCGTCGCCACCACGGCCGGCCGCCTCCCGGCCCACCACGTCATCCACACGGTCGGCCCGCGCTGGTCCGCCACCGAGGACCGCTCGTCCCTGCTCGCCTCCTGCTACCGGGAGTCGCTGCGGGTCGCCGCCGGGCTCGGTGCCCGTACGGTCGCCTTCCCGGCGATCTCCACGGGCATCTACGGCTGGCCTCTGGAGGACGGGGCGCGAATCGCGGTGGAGACGGTACGGGCCTCGGCCCCGGTGGAGATCGAGGAGGTCCGGTTCGTGGTCTTCGACGCCCGCGCGCGAACGGCTTTCGCCGGGTACGTGGACTGAGCGGCTCTGGGCGGGCGGGGAGGGCGTTGTGTCCCGGTGCGGGTTGCGTCGTGGCTGGTCGCGCAGTTCCCCGCGCCCCTGGGTGGGCCCTTGCTCGGGCCGGTTTCTGGGTGCGAGTTCGTTGTGGTCGGGAGCGGGTTTCGTCGTGGCTGGGCGCGCAGTTCCCCGCGCCCCTGAGATGCGCACTTCGTGCGGCATCCATAGGGCGGCGGTGCCGCGTGGCGGCTGCGTGAGGACGATGTCGGAATCTCGCCAGCCCGGCCGCTCACCATGCACGATGCTGGGTGCATGCCCAGCGCCGAGAACACCCGCGGCACCACTGCCCCGCCCGCCGACGCCGCCGCCGAGCGTACGTCCGGCATCGAGGTCCCGCCCGACGCCGCCGCCGAGCGTACGTCCGGCATCAACGTCCCGCCCATCGACACCGTCGCCGAGCACACGCCCGGTGCCGCCGGTGCGCGCGCCGACAGGCCCCGCGCGGGCAACTTCGGGGGCGCCGCCATGCACACCGACACCGAGCGGTGTGTGCGGGCCGTGCAGGCCAAGGATGCTCGGTTCGACGGGGTGTTCTTCACCGCCGTCGTGACCACCCGGATCTACTGCCGGCCCGGCTGTCCCGTCGTGCCGCCCAAGCCGCGGAACATGCGGTTCTATCCGAGCGCCGCCGCCTGTCAGCAGGCCGGGTTCCGGGCCTGCAAGCGGTGTCGGCCCGATACCAGCCCGGGGTCGCCGGAGTGGAACCAGCGGGCCGATCTCACCGCACGCGCGATGCGGCTCATCGCGGACGGGACCGTGGACCGGGAGGGTGTGCCGGGGCTTGCGAGCCGGCTCGGGTACAGCGCGCGGCAGATCGAGCGGCAGCTCCTCGCCGAGCTGGGGGCCGGTCCGCTGGCGCTCGCCCGTGCTCAGCGGGCCCAGACCGCGCGGCTGCTCATCGAGACGACCGGGATGCCGATGGCGGACATCGCGTTCGCCGCCGGGTTCTCCTCCATCCGCACGTTCAACGACACCGTCCGCGAGGTCTTCGCCCTCTCCCCGAGCGAACTGCGCACCCGCGCCCCGCAGGGCCTGCCGAGCGCGCCGGGCGCGATCACGCTCCGGCTGCCGTTCCGCGCGCCCCTCAACCCCGACAACCTCTTCGGCCACCTCGCGGCGACCGCCGTTCCGGGCGTCGAGGAGTGGCGGGACGGGGCGTACCGGCGCACGCTGCGGCTCCCGTACGGGCACGGCATCGTGGCCCTGACGCCGGGCGCCGAGCGGTACATCGGATGCCGGCTCACCCTCACCGACCAGCGCGATCTGACCGTCGCCATCAGCCGCTGCCGCCGCCTGCTCGACCTCGACGCCGATCCGGTGGCTGTCGATGACCGGTTGCGCGCCGACCCGCTGCTCGCCCCGCTGGTCGACAAGGCGCCGGGGCGCCGGGTGCCGCGCACGGTCGACGAGGCCGAGTTCGCGGTCCGGGCCGTGCTCGGGCAGCAGGTCTCCACGGCTGCCGCCCGCACCCACGCGGCCCGGCTCGTCCAGGCGCACGGCGAACCCGTCGAGGACCCCGAGGGCGGCCTGACCCACCTCTTCCCGTCGCCGGAGGCCCTGGCATCGCTCGACCCGGAGGCCCTCGCCCTGCCGCGCAGCCGCCGGACCACGCTCATCACACTCGTACGACACCTCGCCACGGGCGCGCTGACGTTGGGCCCCGAGTCCGACTGGGACGAAGCCCGCGCCCGGCTCGCCGCACTGCCCGGCTTCGGGCCCTGGACCATCGAGGCGGTCGCGATGCGCGCCCTGGGCGACCCGGACGCCTTCCTCCCCACCGACCTCGGGATGCGCCGCGCCGCGAAGGAGCTGGGCCTGCCGCACACCCCGGCGGCGCTCACCGCGCGGGCGGCGGCCTGGCGCCCCTGGCGCGCGTACGCCGTCCAGTACCTCTGGGCGACCGACAGCCACCCGATCAACTTCCTCCCGACCGCCTAGCAGACAGGACGCACGACCATGGGAAGCAAGCAGTACACCGTCGTCGACAGCCCCTACGGCGCGCTCACCCTCGTCGCCACGGACGGCACGCTCTCCGGTCTCTACATGACCGAGCAGTGCCACCGGCCCGCCGAGGAGACGTTCGGCGTGCGCGACGAACGCCCCTTCGGCCCCGTCATCGACCAGCTGAACGCCTACTTCGCCGGCGAGCTGACCACGTTCGACCTGCCGCTGCACCTGCACGGCACACCGTTCCAGCGCTCGGTCTGGGAGCAGCTCCAGAAGATCCCGTACGGCGAGACCCGTACGTACGGGGAGCTGGCCGCCGCCCTCGGCAACCCGGCCGCCTCCCGCGCCGTGGGCCTCGCCAACGGCAAGAACCCGATCGGTGTCATCGTCCCCTGCCACCGGGTGATCGGCGCGAGCGGCGGCCTCACCGGGTACGGCGGCGGCTTGGAGCGCAAGCGCCGCCTGCTCGACTTCGAGCGCGGCACCGCGCTCTTCTAGGCGGCGTCCTCCGCGGCCTCCGCGTCGATGGGGCTCGGGATCAGCAGCGACGTGCACAGCGCCGCCACGATCAGGACGAGCCCGGCGACGACACCGGCGCTGTACCCGCCGACGGACGTCCCGTCGGCGGGGGCGACCGCGTCCATCACCGCGTACAGGACGACGAAGCTGAGCCCCGCGCCGAGGTTGAAGCATCCGGCGTTCAGACCGGGCAGGAAGCCCGGGTTCTCGCCGGGGGAGAGCAGGATGCCGAGGCCGTTGAGCATGATGTTGACCGTGCCCGCGTAGGTCGCGCCGAGCAGGATGGACGAGGTGAGCAGCAGACCCGAGGAGTCGGTGTGCAGGGTCAGCAGCGCCACCACCGTCGCGACGGCCGTCGAGATCAGGCCGATCCGCAGGATCCGCCCGTAGCCGAAGCTCGCCGCGAGCCGTCCGGCCAGCGGGCCCATCGCGAGGCCCGCGAGCGCGTACGGCGTCAGCGTCCACCAGGTGGCGCCCTCGGCGCCGAGGCCGAGACCGACGCCGGTGTCCTGGGCGAAACCGGGGAGCAGGCCGTTCATGATGGCGAAGACGCCGGTCATGGTCAGCATGGTCGAGGCGAGCAGCGACCAGGTGGCGCGCCGCTTCAGCAGGTGCGTGGCGACCAGCGGGGTGCGGGCGCGGCTCTCCGTCCGCCAGAACGCCCAGAACGCGAGCGCGGCCAGGACGAGCAGGCCGACGGCGAGCGGCCAGTTGGCGTCGGCGAGTTTGCCCGCCTCGTTGAACGAGATCAGCAGCGCGCCGACGGAGACGACCAGGAGCGCGACGCCCGGCCAGTCCATGGGCGGGCGCTCCTCCGCGCGCGACTCGGACGCGAGGAAGCGGACGAGGAGGGCGGCGAGCGCCGCGAAGGCGGTCATGACCCAGAAGATCGACGCGTAGCCGTGGTGCTCGGCGAGGGAGCCGCCCGCGAACGAGTCGACGCCCGCGATGCCGCCGTTGACCGCCGTGACCAGGCCGAGCAGGGTCCCGTACCGCTTGGGGTCGGGGACCTCGACGCGCAGCATGATCAGCGCGAGGGGGATTGTCGGACCGGACGCGCCCTGGATGACGCGCCCGACGGCGAGCGTCCCCACGGACGTGGCCAGCGCGGAGATCACGCAGCCGACGGCCATCAGGACCATCATCCCGGTCAGCACCTTGCGACGGCCGATCAGGTCGCCGAGGCGCGGCAGGAACAGCGAGAACAGCGCGGCGGCCGTGAAGAACGCCGTCTGCGTGACGCCGACGGCGGAGGCCGTGGTGTGCAGCTCGTCGGCCATCGTGGACAGCGCCGGGCTGAGCATTGACGCGTTGAGCTGGAAGGCGAAACTGGCCGCGAGCAGTGCGGCCATCAGGGCGCCGACCCGGGCGGGGCGGCCCGTGCGCGGGCCGCCGGCCGGGGTGTGGGGGGTGGCGTCGACGCTCATGCCACCGGGTCCCCGATGCGCACGAGGGCGTCCACGACGAGGTTCCAGAACCGCTCGTGGTCGAGGTCGACGGCGACCTGGGTGTGACAGTCGTCGGGCGCGGGCGCGCGCAGGTCCGTGACGGTCATGCCGAGCGTGAGCGTGCCCCGCAGCTCGATGTCGACGGGGGCCTTGCGTACGGTCATGACGCCCGGGTCGATCACGTACGCGACGGCGCACGGGTCGTGCACGGGCGGGTGCTCGAAGCCCTGGTTCTCGCGGTAGGCCTCGCGGAAGAACTCCAGGAGTTCGAGGACGAACGCGGCGGGCTTGGTGCCCACGGCCGCGATCTTCTTCTCCACCTCGGGGGTGGCGAGCGCCTGGTGGGTGAGGTCGAGGCCGACCATCGTGACCGGCCACTTCTCGTTGAAGACGATGTGGGCGGCCTCGGGGTCGATGACGATGTTGAACTCGGCGACCGGGCTCCAGTTGCCCTCGTGGAAGCCGCCGCCCATCAGCACGACCTCGCGGACGCGCTCGACGATGCGCGGCTCCTTGCGGGCGGCGAGCGCGATGTTCGTCAGTCCGGCCGTCGGCACGATGGTGATCTCACCGGGCTCGTGCGCCATGACGGTGTCGATGATGAGGTCGACGGCGTGCCGGTCGTCGAGCTCGGTCGTCGCCTCGGCCAGCTCGGGCCCGTCCAGGCCGGTGTCGCCGTGGATGTCCGCGGCGGTCTCGATCTCGCGCACCAGCGGGCGCGCGCAGCCCGCCGCGAAGGGCACCCCGGTGATCCCGGCGATGGCGGCCACCGAGAGCGCGTTGCGGGTCACCTTCTCCAGGGTCTGGTTCCCGACGACGGTCGTCACCGCGACCAGGTCGATGTCGGGGTTGCCGTGCGCGAGGAGCATGGCGATCGCGTCGTCGTGCCCCGGGTCGCAGTCGAGAATGATCTTCCTGGCCAACGGAATGAGCCCCTTTGCTCCGAAAAAGTGTCCACGGACAGCTCACCTGTCGCACGCCCTGTTGTCAACGCGCGTAGATGACAACGTACGGTGGTCTGATTCGTGGGGACCTCCAAGGAAGCGGAGGCGAGCCTTCCTGAATGATCCTAGGGCTGGATCAGCGCCACCGTCCGCTCGGCGAGTTCGCTGATCCGTACCCCGTCGAAGCCGAAGACCGCGCTGCGGACCCGGTCCTCCAGGGGCGCCGTCCACTGCTCGGGAAGGGCCGCGGCCCCGCACAGCACGCCCGCGACCGAACCGGCCGTCGCCCCGTTGGAGTCGGTGTCGAGACCGCCGCGCACCGTCAGCGCGAGGGTGTGGGTGAAGTCGTCGCCGCCGAACAGCAGGGCGGCGGTGATCACGGCGGCGTTCGGGACCGTGTGGATCCAGCCGAGCCCCGCCGTCTCCCGCTCGACCGTGGCGAGCGTCTCCTCCCAGCCCAGGCGCGCGTCGTGCAGTGAGGTCGTACGGCGTAGAACGCGGGCCAGCCGGCTGCTCGCCGGAATCGTGGTCAGCGCCGTGTCGAGCGCGGCGCGCGCGGACGGCGCCGTGAACGCCGCGGCCACCAGCGCCGCCGCCCACATCGCGCCGTACACCCCGTTCCCCGTGTGCGACAGCGCCGCGTCACGACGGGCCAGGTAGGCGGCGCGGCGCGGATCCCCGGGCGACGTCCAGCCGAAGACGTCCGCACGGATCAGCGCGCCGATCCACTCCTGATAGGGGTTGTCGTACGTGGCCGTCAGCGGCGGCTTCAACCCGTTCGCCAGATTGCGGTACGCGGCGCGCTCCGCCGTGAACGTCTGGAGGTACGGAAGGCGCAGCAGCCACACCTCGCCCACCTGCTCCGTGCTGAACGCCGAACCGAACGTCTCCAGCAGGTGCAGATTGAGGATCGCGTAGTCCACGTCGTCGTCCCGGCAACTGCCCCGCACCCGCCCCCGTACGCACCGCTGCCACTCGGGGCGCAACGCCGAGGCGATCTCCTCCGACGGCGGCTGGGGGAGATAGTCGGTCAGCGGCAGCGCGTCGGCGCTGCGCAGATAGCGGTCGATGCGCGCCCGCGTCCACACCTCGCCCTGCTCCACCGGCTTCCCGAGCATGTTCCCCGCGATGCGGCCCAGCCAGCCGCCGAGCACGCGGTCGGCCAGGACAGGGGCGGCGAGCGGAGGGCTCGTGGCGGGACCGGTCGGCGTCATGCACCCGGTCTACTCGCTTCGCCCCCCACCTGCCAGTACCCCGGGGCACCCCTGGGCAGCGGGCCCCTCCTGCGGTTAAGGTCGCAGCGGCGCGACTGCCTTGACGCGAGCAAGGCCCGAGAAAGCAAGGGGAGCAAGGTGGCGGACGCTGCACAGGCCGCGCGACGCGTGTTGATCGCTGCGGACAAGTTCAAGGGGTCGCTCACCGCGGTGCAGGTCGCCGAACGGGTGAGCGCGGGACTGCGCCGGGTCGCGCCGGACATCGAGATCGCGTCCGTGCCCGTCGCGGACGGCGGGGACGGCACCGTCGCGGCGGCGGTCGCGGCCGGGTTCGAACGCCGTGAAGTACGGGTCACCGGGCCGCTCGGCGAACCGGTGACGGCGGCGTACGCGCTGCGCGACGGCACGGCGGTCGTCGAGATGGCGGAAGCATCCGGCCTCCAACTCCTGCCCGAGGACGTCTTCGCCCCGCTGACCGCCACGACGTACGGATCCGGCGAACTCATCGCCGCCGCGCTCGACGCGGGCGCGACGTCCATCGTGTTCGGCGTCGGAGGCAGCGCGACCACCGACGGCGGCGCGGGCATGCTGTCCGCGCTCGGGGCACGCTTCCTCGACGCGTCCGGCGCCGAGGTCGGACCGGGCGGCGGCGCGCTCGCCGCGCTGGCCTCGGCGGACCTGTCCGGGCTCGACCCGCGCCTGGCGTCGGTGTCCGTCGTCCTCGCCAGCGACGTCGACAATCCGCTCACCGGGCCCAAGGGGGCGCCCGCCGTCTACGGCCCCCAGAAGGGCGCCACGCCCGAGGACGTGGCCGCACTCGACGCGGCGCTCGGCCACTTCGCGAAGGTGCTCGGGGACTGCGTCGGGCCGAAGGCGCTCGAGTACGCGGAGTCGCCCGGGGCGGGGGCCGCGGGGGGCATCGGATACGGAGCCCTGGTCGGACTCGGGGCGAGTTTCCGGGCCGGGATCGAGGTCATGCTCGACGTCCTCGGATTCGCGCCGGCGCTCGAAGGGGCCACGCTGGTCATCACCGGCGAAGGGTCCCTCGACGAACAGACGCTGCACGGCAAGGCGCCGGCGGGGGTGGCCTCGGCCGCGCGGGCCGCCGGGATCGAGGTCGTCGCGGTCTGCGGCCGCCTCGCCCTCGACCCGTCGGCCCTCGGCCGGGCCGGGATCCGGCGGGCCTACGCGCTGACGGAACTGGAACCGGACGTGGCCCGGTGCATCGCCGAGGCGGGGGCCATTCTGGAGGACGTGGCTGAGCGGATCGGGGCGGATTTCTTGAGCTAGGGGTGGGGTGGCCGGGGCCGTCTCGTGCGGGCCCGGCCCCCTACGCCCTGCCCGACCGGGCGAAGCGCCCCGCGCCGGGGTGCGGGCGTCCTTCGCGCCGTTCCCGGGTGCGGGTCGCATCGTGGCCGGTCGCGCAGTTCCCCGCGCCCCTGAGCGTCTGCCCTGTGCGCGTCGTTCTCGGGTGCGGGTTGTGTTGTGGCTGGTCGCGCAGTTCCCCGCGCCCCTGAAAGGCTGCGGCTTCGCCGCGCCTTCCCCCAGCGGCGCCCGGGAGATGGCGCACGAAGTGCGCATCTCAGGGGCGCGGGGAACTGCGCGACCAGCCACGACGCGAGCCGCACTCGACGGACGGGAGGGAATGGCGCACGCAGTGCGCATTCCGGGGGCGCGGGGAACTGCGCGAGCGACTACGACGCGACCCGCACCCGACAGCCCGCATCCAACACCCCACCCCACCCCTACGACACCCGCGACAACCGATACGCGTCCAGCGCCAGCGTCATCTCCATCAAGTCCCTCGGCCGCGACAACGACCGCGAGGTCAACTGCTCCAGGCGCCGCAGCCGGTTGAACACGGTGTTCCGGTGACAGTACAACCGCCCGGCCGCCCGCCCGGCGGACCCCTCGCAGGCCAGCCACGCATCCAGCGTCTCCAAGAGCACGGCCCGGTCGGCCGGTTCGAGGGAGAGGAGTTCGCCGAAGACCCCGGAGACGAGGCGCTGCGCCAGATCGGGCTGGCTGACCACGAGCGCGGTCGGCATGCGCTGGTCCAGCCGCATCACCCCGGTAGTGTCCGGAGGACATGTGCGCAGGGCCAGCTCCGCGAGCCGCCGCGCATGCCCGAGTTCGGCGAGCCCCGTGACGACCGGGCTCAGCCCGCCGGGGCCGGGGCACCGCCCGTCGAGCAGCGCCGCGAGTTCCTCCAGTTCGCGCCCGGCGCCGAGCGCCACGACCCCGACTTCGCAGTCCGCCCGCATCCGCCAGACGAACCGGAATCCCGGGTCCTGGATGCGCCGGTGGAACGCCTCCCGCCCGTCCCGCCGTTCGACGCGGAGCACGACGACCGCGTACGGGCCGTGCTCGGGCAGGTCGAGCCCGGCGGCGGCCCGCGCGGCGAGCCCCGGCGCGGGGCGGCCCTCCAGCAACGCGTCGAGCAGCGCCTGCATCTGCTCGTCGGTCCGGCGCCGAAGCTCCAGCTCCGTCGCCCTGTACGCCTCCGACGCCGCCTCCGCCTGCGCGTCGACCGCCGCCCACACCATGGTCGCGGAGCGCATCAGCGCGGAGAGCCGGTCGGGTTCGCCGCCCGCGGACTCCATCAGGGCGTCCCACACCAGGTAGCCGGCGTTGCGGTAGGCGTGGACCAGCAGTTCGAGCGGCAGACCTTGACCCGCCCGGCGCCGCCCCGCCTCCTCCGCGTACGCCAGATCGCGGCGCGGTGAGTCGCGCGGTGCGGAGATCGTCTCGATGCCGATCCGCATCGCTTCCTCCGCCTCCCGCCACTGGACGTCGTACGGCAGCACGCGCGCATACACGTCGGAGTGCGCGGTCAGTTGCCGCAGATGCTCGTCGACCAGCTCGGGCACCCGATCGAGCAGTGTCGTGCACGCCTCCTTGAGGAGCTTCCAGTCCTGCCCGGTGCGATGCCTGCGCCCGCCCATCGCCCCTCCCCAACACCTCGTAAAGCGACGGCAAAGGACTTGCTTGCTGTCCGGAGGATGTCATCTCGCCGCGGTCCCCGGCAGGCCCCTGACACGGGGTCTTGTGCGCGCGCACAACCGAGGCGGGCGGGCGCTGGGCCCGCGCAGCGATTCGCGGGCCGCCCGTGGACGGGCCGCCCGCGCGGTGCTGTCGTGAGCGCCACCGGTCCAGGGAGGGACACAGAGTGACCGATGCACAAGGGGAGGGCCTCGCCGTCGACACGATGTCGGTCGGCTACGGCCCCGTACGCGCCCTGCGCGATGTGACGCTGACGGTGCCGCAGGGCGCCTGCGTCGCCGTGCTGGGCGGCAACGGCGCGGGGAAGTCGACGCTGCTGCGCGCCGTCTCGCGCACGCTGCGGTTCCACGGTGGGACGGTGACGTCCGGCGAGGTGCGGTTCGGCGGGCGCCGGATCAGCGGCCTGTCCGCCGACCGTGTCGTGGCCGCGGGCGTCTGCCACGTACCGGAGGGGCGGCGGGTGTTCGCCCGGATGACCGTCGCCGACAATCTGCGGGCCGGCGCGCTCGGTTCGACGGGGTCGCGCGCCGACAAGGCGGCGGCGCTGCGCCGCGTCCACGAACTGTTCCCGGTCCTCGCCGACCGGGCGCACCAGCGCGCGGGTCTGCTCTCGGGCGGCGAGCAGCAGATGCTGGCGGTGGGCCGGGCCCTGATGGCGGGCCCGCGCCTGCTCCTGCTCGACGAGCCGTCGCTGGGGCTCGCCCCGCTGATGGCGGCCCGGATCGCCGACACGATCCGGGAGATCAACGCGCAGGGCGTCGCCGTCCTCCTCGTCGAGCAGAACGCGGCGCTCGCGCTCCGCCTCGCTTCGCACGCGTACGTCCTGGAGGTCGGCGAGATCACCCTGCACGGCCCCGCCGACGACCTGGCGGGCTCGGACGAGGTACGCCGCCGCTACCTGGGCGTGGTCGACGAAACAGCCGCGGCGGACGCCTCCGGCGGCGCCACCCACGCCCCGTCCCTGCGCCGCTGGGGAGGAACCCGATGACCCCTGACCCCGACCTCACCACACCCCCGGCCCCGCCCCACGAGCCGACCCCCGCCCACTCCGCGCGGAGGACGGCCGGTGTCCGCCGGGGACCGGTCGCCGCCCACTCCGCGCGGAGGACGGCCGGGCCCGCCACCGGTATCGTCCGCGCGCCGGTCGCCGACTGCTCCGCGCGGAGGACGGCCGGGCCCGTCACCGGTGTCGTCCGCGCGCCGGTCGCCGGCTGCTCCGCGCGGAGGACGGCCGGGCCCGTCACCGGTGTCGTCCGCGCGCCGGTCGCCGGCTGCTCCGCTCGCAGAACCGCCGGGCCTGCCACCGGTGTCGTCCGCGCGCCGGTCCCCGGCTGCTCCGCGCGGAGGACGACCGGGCCCGTCACCGGTGTCGTCCGCGCGCCGGTCCCCGGCTGCTCCGCCCGCAGAACCGCCGGGCCTGCCACCGGTTTGGTCCGCCCGTCGATCCCCGGTCGCTCCGCCCGCAGAACCGCCGGGCCCGCCACCGGCACCGTCCGCCCGTCGATCACCGGCTGCTCCGCCTGCAGGACCGTCGGGCCTGCCACCGGTGTCGTCCGCCCGTCGATCACCGGTCGCTCCGCCCGCAGAACCACCAGGCCCGCCACCCACGCCCTCCGCGCACCCGGCCCGCTCCGACCGGGAGGTTGCCGATGACCACCGCCACCGACACCACCAGCGGCACCAACGTGCTGCCCCTCCGCGTCCGGGACCTGACCGTCCGCTTCGCCGGGCTCACCGCGCTCGACGCGATCGGCTTCACCGTCGCGCCCGGCACTGTGCACGCCGTCATCGGCCCGAACGGCGCGGGCAAGTCGACCTGCTTCAACGTGCTATCCGGCGTCTACCGCGCCACCAGCGGCACCGTCCACCTCGGCGACCAGGAACTCACTGGCCTCCCGCCGCACCGCATCGCCGGGCTCGGTGTCGCCCGCATCTTCCAGAACCTCGCCCTGCCGCCGCGCACCACGGTCGCCGACAGCCTGATGCTGGGCCGCCACCGGCTGACCCGTACCGGGTTCGTCGCCGCCGGGCTGCGGCTGCCGTCCGCCGTCCGTGAGGAGCACGCGCACCGCGCGCGGGTACGGGAGATCGCCGAGTTCGTCGGCATCGCCGACCAGCTCTCCACCCCGACCGGCGCCCTGCCCTACGGCCAGCAGAAGCTCGCCGAACTCGCCCGCGCCCTGTGCATGGAGCCCCGCGTCCTGCTGCTCGACGAGCCCGTCGCCGGAATGACGGCGGACGAGCGGCGCCGTACCGCCGCCGTCATCGCGGGTGTCCGCGACAGCCTCGGGATCTCCATCGTCCTGGTCGAACACGACATGGGAGTCGTCATGCGCCTCGCCGACGAGGTCACCGTCCTCGACTTCGGCCGCCGGATCGCCGGCGGACCACCGGAGCGCGTCCAGAACGACCCGGCGGTGGTCCAGGCGTATCTGGGCGCACCCACCGAGGACGAGACGGAAGACGGGGAGGCCACCGCGTGACCACCTTCCTCGAACTCCTCCTCAACGGCCTCTCCATGGGCTCGGTGTACGCACTCATCGCCCTCGGCTTCGTCGTCATCTTCCGCGCCACGGAGGTCGTCAACTTCGCCCACGCCTCGCTGCTCCTCGCGGGCGGCTACGTCACCGCCACCCTCCACGACGACATCGGCTTCTGGCCCGCCCTCGGCGTCGGCATCGCCGCCGCGGCCGTGGTCGGCGCCGCCGTCGAGTTCCTCGTCATGCGCCGCTACCGGGGGCACGACCAGTCCGTCCTCGCCATCGTCACGATCGGCGTCGACATCCTGCTGACCACCGAACTCACCCGCCGCCTCGGCACCGACGTCCTGTCGATGGGCGACCCCTGGGGCGACGCCGTCCTCACCGTCGGCGGGGTCTCGATCGCGCACACCCGCATCGCCGCGTTCGTCACCGCCGCGCTGCTCATCACCGCCTTCCTCCTCGTCTTCCGCTACACGTCGTGGGGCGTCGCGATGCGCGCCGCCGCCGAGAGCGGGGAGACGGCCGCGCTGATGGGCGTACGCCTGCACCGGGTGTCGCTCGGCGCGTGGGCCGTGGCGGGCGGGCTCGCGGCGGTCGCCGCGCTGTTCCTGTGCGTGTTCCCGACACCGGGTCTGGAGAGGGCCACGTCCCTCGCCGCCCTCAAGGCGTTCCCCGCCGCGATCCTCGGCGGCCTCGACTCGACCACCGGCGCGCTCATCGGCGGCCTGGTCGTCGGCGTCACCGAGTCCCTCGCCACCGGCTACCAGAGCGAGCTGGCCTTCATGGGCCGCGGCCTCGGCGACCTCGCCCCCTACCTCGTGATGACCGTGATCCTCCTGCTGCGGCCCTCCGGCCTCTTCGGCACGAAGGAGCTGGCCCGTGTCTGACACCCTCGCCGCGACGAAGACCGCGGAAAGGCCGGAGCGGAACACCCCGGCCCGCACTTTCCTCACCCGCCGCACCGGCTACGTCCTCGCCGTCTGCGCCGCCCTTCTCCTCCTCGCCCTGCCCTTCTACCTCGACCGGTTCTGGCTCCAGGCGGGCCTCTTCGCCATGGCCGCCGCGATCGGCGCGATCGGCCTGAACCTCCTCACCGGCGCCACCGGCCAGCTCTCCATGGGCCACGCCTTCTTCCTCGCCATCGGCGCGTACGGGTACTGCGTCTTCGCGGGGGAGCGCGGCGAGGACCTGGACGGGCTCGGCCTGCCCCCGTGGCTCGCCGCCGTCCTCGCGGTGCTCGTCGCCGGGGTCGCGGGCGGCCTGTTCAGCCCCATCGCGGGCCGCCTCAAAGGCGCGTACCTCGGTATCGCGACCCTCGCGCTGATCTTCATCGGGCAGCACGTCCTGTTCAACGCCGAGGACCTGACCGGCGGCGCCAACGGCCGCGACGTCCCCGCGATGAGCCTGTTCGGCCTCACCTTCGACGACACGCCGCTCACGGTCGCCAGCGTCCCCTTCGGCTCCGCCGAGAAGCTCTGGTACCTCGGGCTGCTGCTCCTGCTCGGCTGCGGCCTGTTCGCCCGGGGAGTGCTACGGGGACGGCCCGGCCGCGCCATGAACGCGATCCGCGACCACCGCATCGCCGCGGGCGTCCTCGGCGTCCCCGTCGCCCGCTACCGGGGCGCCGTCTTCGTCCTCTCCTCGATGTACGCGGGCCTCGCCGGCGTCCTCCTGGCCCTCGTCTTCCAGCGCACGGTGCCGGACTACTTCGGCATCACGCTGTCCCTGGAGTACCTGGCGATGATCGTCATCGGCGGCCTGGGCTCGGTGGCGGGCGCGGTGGTGGGCGCGGCGTTCGTCTCCCTGCTCCCCCAGATCCTCACCCGCTACAGCGACGCCCTGCCCCTCGTCTCGGCCCCCGGCACCGGCGGCGTCGCGCCGGGCGAGGCCTCCCGCTACCTCTACGGCGCCGCCGTCGTAGCGGTGGTCCTGTTCCTGCCGGGCGGCCTTGTGCAGCTGGCCCGGCGCCGCGCCCGGAAACACCCTCAGGAGGAATCATGACCGCCCGCACCCGCCCCACCCGCACGCTCACGGTGACCACCGTGGCCGCGCTGCTCGCGCTCACCGCCGCGTGCAGTTCGAAGGCCGAGGACGGGGGAGGGGACGACAAGCAGAGCGCGGGCGGGGTGAAGACCGGCCAGGGCGTCTCGGGCAAGACCATCGACCTCGGCGTCCTCACCGACATGACCGGCGTGTACGCGACCCTCGGCAAGAGCGTCACGCAGGCCCAGCAGCTCTACGTCAAGCAGGTCAACGACGGCGGCGGCATCTGCGGCTTCCAGCTCAAGCTCACCGTCCGCGACCACGGCTACGACCCGCAGAAGGCCGTCGCGGGCTACACGGAGCTGTCCCCGAAGGTCCTGGGTTTCACGCAGTTCATCGGCTCACCGTTCGTGGCGGCGGTGGAGAAGCGCATCGACGCGGACAAGGCCCTGGTCCTCCCGCAAGCTTGGTCCTCGAACCTCCTGGGCAGCCCGTACGTACGCGTCATCGGCTCCACGTACGACATCGAGACGATCAACGCGATCGACTTCCTGATGAAGGAGAAGGGGCTCAAGAAGGGCGACAAGCTCGGCCACGTCTACTTCGAGGGCGACTACGGCGAGAGCGCGCTCAAGGGCTCGAAGTTCATGGCGAAGGAGGCCGGGCTGACCGTCGTCGAACAGAAGATCAAGCCCACCGACAACGACATGACCGCGCAGGTCGCCGCCCTGAAGAAGGCGGGCGTCAAGGCCATCGTGATCAGCGCGGGCCCGCGCCAGGCGGCCTCCCTGGTCGGCGTCGCGGCGGCGGCGAAGCTCATGGTCCCGGTGATCGGCAACAACTCGGCGTACGCCCCCCAGCTCCTCGGCACCCAGGCGGCCCCGGCGTTGCTGGCCAACTACTACGTCGCCTCCCCCTCCCTCCCCATCGGCGCGGACACCCCGGAGGCGAAGAAGCTGGTCGCCGACTACAAGAAGGCGTACCCGAAGGACGGCCTGGACAACGGCGTCGTCGCGGGCTGGACGGCCGCCGGCGTCTTCGGCGAGGCCCTGAAGAAGGCGTGCGAGTCGAAGGACCTGACCCGCGAGAGCGTGGACAAGGCGCTGCTCTCCCTGAACGGCTACGACATGGGCTTCGGCGTCGACCAGAACTTCACGGACCCGAAGTCCCCGTCCTCCTACAAGTCGGTGATCCTCCAGCCCGACAAGACAGCGGTAGGCGGCCTGAAGGTCCTCCAGCAGCCGGGCGAGGCCGCGGAGGCAAAGACATACACGGAGAGCGCCGACTAGCCCCGTAAGGGGCGCGGGGAACTGCGCGCCCAGCCACGACGAGGCGGCACCCGCAAGACGGCAAACACATCTACGGCGCGCAGGCGTAAAGGAAGAGGGGCCCGAGCCACCAAGGCTCGGGCCCCTTTCCACGCCGCCCAGGGGCGCGGGGAACCGCGCGCCCAGCCACGACGAGCCCCGCACCCGCCGGACGGCGAGCACTCCGACGGCGCGCAGGCGCACAAAGGCGGGCCCGAGCCGACAAGACCCGCTCAGGGGCGCGGGGAACGGCGCGCGCAGCCACAACGAAACCCGCGCTCGCCGGACGGCGGGCACCGGCACAACGCGTAGGCACAAAAAAGGTGGGCCCGAGCCACAAGGCTCGGGCCCACCTTTTCACCAGGTCAGCGGAGCGTAGCCCGCGCTTCGCGCCGGTTGTCCCGGAAGTTGTTCACCCGCCGCGCCGTGGCGAACAGCGGAATGACCGCCCCGAGCACGAGCTGCAGCGCACAGCCCGTCTGGAGCAGAAGCTGCCCCCCGGGCGCCTCGAACGCCCACGCCGCGAGCAGCCCCATGCTGAGCACGATCCAGGACAGCATCGCCACCGCGAGCCGCCCGCGCGGCTTCGGGTACTCGACGCGGCTGACCATGAGCCACGCCGTACCGATGATGGCGAGCAGCGTCGCCACGAAGGGCAGCTCAAGGAGCACGATCGAGACGACGGTCAGCGCCCCGAAGGGCGACGGCATGCCCTGGAAGGTGCCGTCCTTCACGGTCACGCACGAGAACCGCGCGAGCCGCAGCACCACCGCAAGCAGCACCACGATGGCCCCGACGGCCGCGACTCTCTGGTGCGCGTCGTCGGCGACCATGCCGTACACGAGCACGAAGTACGCGGGCGCGAGCCCGAAGCTGATGAGGTCCGAGAGGTTGTCCAGCTCGGCGCCCATCGGCGAGGAGCGCAGCTTGCGCGCCACGAGACCGTCGAACAGGTCGAAGATCGCGGCGGCGAGCATGAGGATCACGGCGGTGGCGGCGGAGTGCCGGGCCATGCCGGAGTCGTTGCTGCCCTGGATGTGCGGGATGAGGATGCCGGTGGTCGTGAAGTAGACCGCCATGAAGCCGCACGTGGCGTTGCCGAGGGTGAGGGTGTCCGCTATCGACAGGCGCAGCGAGAGCGGCATCTCCTCCGCGTCGTCGGCCTCGTCGGGGACGGGCACCCAGCCGGCCTGGGTCTCTGAATCAGTCACGGTCAAGTCGAGTCACCCCTGCCACGGTCTTCTGGCCGACCTCGACGTCGATCTCCACGCCCTCGGGCAGGTAGATGTCGACGCGCGAGCCGAACCGGATGAGACCGATCCGCTCGCCCTGCTCGACCTTGGTGCCGCGCGGGATGTAGGGCACGATGCGGCGGGCGACGGCGCCGGCGATCTGGATCATCTCGATGTCACCGAGTTCGGTGTCGAAGTGCCAGACGACGCGCTCGTTGTTCTCGCTCTCCTTGTTGAACGCCGGGACGAAGCCGCCCGGGATGTGTTCGACGGAGGTCACGGTGCCCGCGAGGGGAGCGCGGTTGACGTGCACGTTCAGCGGGCTCATGAAGATCGCGACGCGGGTGCGGCCGTCCTTCCACGGCATGATGCTCTGCACCACGCCGTCGGCGGGCGAGATGACCCGGCCCTCGGCGATCTCGCGCTCGGGGTCGCGGAAGAACCAGAGCATGCCGGCCGCGAGGGCGGTGGCCGGGACGGCGAGCGCCGCCGCGTTCTTCGAACGGCGCGAACGGGCCAGGCTCACTGCGGCCGTGGCCACGGTCGGGAGAAGCCACGGCGATGCTCCGCGCGCAAGGCGACCACCGAGGAAGCCGTCGCGAGGTGCAGAGGTTTGGCTGTGGGGCATGGATGACCTTCGTAGCGGATGAGGCCGCGCTGGTTACGGGGGGACGGCGGCTTTTCCGAGGAATGCTATCGGTTGCGAGCCACAACTGGGCAAGCCAGGAAGCCGAGTCGGCGGCTGAAGAGTGCTGACGGGGTGTGATCTTCGTTGCGAAGAAAACACCCCGAAATAGGACATCTCGCCAGGCTCAGCCCTGGACCCGATACTCTTCGAGCAGTCGACGACCAATGATCATTTTCTGGATTTCGGCGGTACCTTCACCGATCAGCAGCATCGGCGCCTCGCGGTAGAGACGCTCGATCTCGTACTCCTTGGAGAACCCGTATCCACCGTGGATACGGAACGCGTCCTCCACGACTTCTTTGCAGTATTCGGAGGCCAGGTACTTGGCCATTCCCGCTTCGAGGTCGTTTCGTTCCCCGGAGTCCTTTTTGCGTGCCGCGTTCACCATCATCGCATGGGCGGCCTCGACCTTGGTGGCCATCTCGGCCAGCTTGAACTGGATGGCCTGGTGCTGGGCGATCGGCTTGCCGAAAGTGTGACGTTGCTGGGCATAGGAGACGCCGAGTTCGAAGGCACGCTGTGCGACGCCGCAGCCACGGGCCGCCACATTCACGCGTCCGACCTCGACTCCGTCCATCATTTGGTAAAACCCTCGGCCGGTCTGTCCGCCAAGTACACGATTGGCTGGAATGCGTAGCCCGTCCATGATGAGTTCGGTGGTGTCGACACCCTTGTAACCCATCTTGTCGATCTTTCCGGGGATGGTGAGACCGGGCCGGACCTCACCGAATCCGGGTTCCTTCTCGACCAGGAAGGTCGTCATCGACTTGTGCGGCGCCGTGCCCTCGGCATGACCTTCATCACTCCGGGTGAGAACCGCCACAAGTGTTGACGTTCCGCCGTTGGTCAGCCACATCTTCTGACCGTTCAGGACGTACTCGTCGCCGTCCTTGACCGCCTTCGACGTGATGGCCGACACATCCGAGCCGAGCGCCGGCTCGGACATCGAGAACGCGCCACGCACCTCGCCCAGCGCCATCCGGGGCAGGAAGTACTCCTTCTGCTCCTGCGTGCCGTGCTGCTTGAGCATGTACGCCACGATGAAGTGCGTGTTGATGATGCCGGAGACCGACATCCAGCCGCGCGCTATCTCCTCCACGCACAGCGCGTACGTGAGCAGCGACTCGCCGAGCCCCCCGTACTCCTCCGGGATCATGAGCCCGAACAGGCCGAGCTCCTTGAGCCCGTCGACGATCTGTTGCGGGTACTCGTCGCGGTGTTCGAGCTCGGTGGCGACCGGGATGATCTCCTTGTCCACGAAGTCCCGCACCGTGGAGAGGATTTCCTGCTGGACCTCGGTGAGACCGGCGGTCTGGGCGAGTCGCGCCATGGCTACTTCTCCTGCTGCTTGAGGCTCGGGCGGCCGGGCTGTTCGCCGCCGCGCTCCTTGATGTACGTCTCGGTGGGCACCATCACCTTGCGGCGGAAGACGCAGACGAGCGTGCCGTCCTGCTTGTAGCCCTTGGTCTCGACGTAGACGATCCCGCGGTCGGACTTGGACTTCGACGGGGTCTTGTCGAGGACCGTCGTCTCGCCGTAGATCGTGTCGCCGTGGAAGGTCGGCGCCACGTGCTTGAGCGACTCGACCTCCAGGTTGGCGATCGCCTTGCCGGAGACGTCCGGCACGGACATGCCGAGCAGCAGGGAGTAGATGTAGTTGCCGACGACGACGTTCTTGCCGAAGTCCGTCGTGCTCTCCGCGTAGTTGGCGTCCATGTGGAGCGGGTGGTGGTTCATCGTGAGCAGACAGAAGAGGTGGTCGTCGTACTCGGTGACCGTCTTCCCGGGCCAGTGCTTGTAGACGTCCCCGACGGTGAACTCTTCGTAGGTGCGGCCGAACTGCATGGTCTTACGCCTCCGGGGCCTCGAACTTGGACGTGCGGCGCATGCCGGCCGCACGGCCCTTCCCGGAGATGACGAGCGCCATCTTCCGGCTCGCCTCGTCGATCATCTCGTCGCCGAGCATCGCCGAGCCCTTCTTGCCGCCCGCCTCGGACGTGTAGTACTCGTACGCGTCCAGGATCAGCTCGGCGTGGTCGTAGTCCTCCTGCGAGGGGGAGAAGACCTCGTTGGCCGCCTCGACCTGACCGGGGTGGAGCACCCACTTGCCGTCGAAGCCGAGGGCGGCGGCGCGCCCCGCGACCTCGCGGAAGCCGTCCACGTTCTTGATCTGGAGGTAGGGACCGTCGATCGCCTGGAGGTCGTTGGCGCGGGCCGCCATCAGGATCTTCATCAGGATGTAGTGGTAGGCGTCGGCGCCGTAGCCGGGCGGCTGCTCGCCGACGACCAGGGACTTCATGTTGATCGACGCCATGAAGTCGGCCGGGCCGAAGATGATGGTCTCGATGCGCGGGGACGCCTCCGCGATGGCGTTGACGTTGTTCAGGCCCCGCGCGTTCTCGATCTGGGCCTCGATGCCGATCTTGCCGACCTCGAAGCCCATCGTCTTCTCGATCTGCGTCAGCAGCAGGTCCAGGGCGACGACCTGGTCGGCCGTCTGGACCTTCGGCAGCATGATGCAGTCGAGGTTCGGGCCCGCGCCCTCGACGACGGTCACGACGTCGCGGTAGGTCCACTCGGTCGTCCAGTCGTTGACCCGCACGACGCGCGTCTTGCCCGTCCAGTCGCCCTCGTTGAGGAACTTGACGATGGTGTGCCGCGCCTCCGGCTTGGCGAGCGGCGCGCAGGCGTCCTCCAGGTCCAGGAAGACCTGGTCGGCGGGGAGGCCCTGGGCCTTCTCCAGGAAGCGCGGGTTCGACCCGGGCACCGCGAGGCAGGAGCGGCGCGGACGGAGACGGTTGACCTGTGTCATGCGGGGACCTCCAACGGGTCGAGCTTGTTCGCTTGCCGGATCTCGTCGACGATACGGCCGATGATCTCCGTGATGCCGAAGTCCTTGGGGGTGAAGACGGCGGCGACACCCGCCCGCTTCAGCTCCTCGGCGTCGGCGTTCGGAATGATGCCGCCGACGATCACGGGGATGTCGGTGGCGCCCGCCTCGCGCAGCCGGGCGAGGACGTCGGGCACCAGCTCGGCGTGCGACCCGGACAGGATCGACAGGCCGACGCAGTGCACGTCCTCGGCGAGCGCGGCGGACACGATCTGCTCGGGCGTGAGCCGGATGCCCTGGTAGACCACCTCGAACCCGGCGTCGCGGGCCCGGACGGCGATCTGCTCGGCGCCGTTGGAGTGCCCGTCGAGGCCCGGCTTGCCGACGAGGAGGCGCAGCTTGCCGCCCAGCTCCTCACCCGTGCGGCGGACCTTCTCGCGGACCTGGGCGAGCGGCGTGCCCTCCTCGGCGGCCACCGCGACCGGCGCGGACGAGACCCCGGTCGGCGCCCGGAACTCGCCGAACACCTCGCGCAGCGCCCCGGCCCACTCGCCGGTCGTGACCCCGGCGCGGGCGCATTCGAGCGTGGCCTCCATGAGGTTCTCGGTCCCGGCCGCCGCCTCCTTCAGGCGTTCGAGCGCCTGCTGGGTGGTCGGGTAGTGGAACGGGTCGCCCATGCCCTGCCGGTCGCTCGACTCCTGACGCGTGGCGCGCCACTCGCGGACGGCCCGCACGACCCGCGCCTCCACCTGGTGGTCGACCGTCATGATCGCCGCGTCCAGGTCGGCGGTGAGCGGGTTCGGCTCGGTCGACTCGTAGATGTTGACGCCGACGATCTTCTCCTCGCCGGCCTCGATCCGCGCCCGGCGCTCCGCGTGCGAGGCGACGAGCTGGGACTTGAGGTAGCCCGACTCGACAGCGGCCATCGCGCCGCCCATCTCCTGGATCCGCTCGATCTCGGCGAGGGAGTCGGCGACCAGCGCGTCGACCTTCTTCTCGATCACGTGCGAGCCCGCGAAGATGTCCTCGTACTCCAGGAGGTCGCTCTCGTGGGCGAGGACCTGCTGGATGCGGAGCGACCACTGCTGGTCCCAGGGCCGGGGGAGGCCGAGGGCCTCGTTCCAGGCGGGGAGCTGGACGGCACGCGCGCGTGCGTCCTTCGACAGCGTCACGGCCAGCATCTCGAGCACGATCCGCTGGACGTTGTTCTCCGGCTGCGCCTCGGTCAGACCGAGGGAGTTGACCTGGACGCCGTAGCGGAAGCGGCGCTGCTTCGCGTTCTCGATGCCGTACCGTTCGCGCGTGATCTGGTCCCAGATCCGCCCGAACGCCCGCATCTTGCACATCTCCTCGATGAAGCGGACGCCCGCGTTCACGAAGAAGGAGATGCGGGCCACGACGTCCCCGAACTTCTCGGCGGGGACCTGCCCTGAGTCGCGTACGGCATCGAGAACGGCGATGGCGGTGGACATCGCGTACGCGATCTCCTGGACCGGTGTGGCCCCCGCCTCCTGGAGGTGGTACGAGCAGATGTTGATCGGGTTCCACTTGGGGATGTGGGAGACCGTGTAGGCGATCATGTCGGTCGTCAGGCGCAGGGAGGGGCCCGGCGGGAACACGTGCGTGCCCCGCGACAGGTACTCCTTGACGATGTCGTTCTGCGTCGTGCCCTGGAGCGTGGCGATGTCGAGGCCCTGCTCCTCGGCGACGACCTGGTAGAGCGCCAGAAGCCACATCGCCGTGGCGTTGATGGTCATCGAGGTGTTCATCTGGTCCAGGGGGATGTCCTGGAACAGGCGCCGCATGTCACCGAGGTGCGAGACCGGCACGCCGACCCGGCCGACCTCGCCGCGGGCGAGGACGTGGTCCGGGTCGTAGCCGGTCTGGGTCGGCAGGTCGAAGGCGACCGACAGACCCGTCTGCCCCTTGGCGAGGTTGCGCCGGTACAGCTCGTTGGACGCCTCGGCCGTGGAGTGACCGGCGTACGTGCGCATCAACCACGGCCGGTCCTTCTGACGCTCAGTCATGAGCCTGTGCCCCTCCGGACTCTCAGACGTTGCGGAAGCGGTTGATGGCGTCGATGTGCTGGGCGCGCTTGTCGTGGTCGCGCACGCCCAGGCCCTCCTTGGGCGCGAGCGCGAGGACGCCGACCTTGCCCTGGTGGAGGTTGCGGTGCACGTCGTACGCGGCCTGGCCGGTGTCCTCCAGGGCGTACGTCTTGGAGAGCGTCGGGTGGATCTTGCCCTTGGCGATCAGGCGGTTGGCCTCCCACGCCTCGCGGTAGTTGGCGAAGTGCGAGCCGATGATCCGCTTCAGCGACATCCACAGGTAGCGGTTGTCGTACTCGTGCATGTAGCCCGAGGTGGAGGCGCAGGTGGTGATGGTGCCGCCCTTGCGGGTCACGTACACGCTCGCGCCGAAGGTCTCGCGGCCCGGGTGCTCGAAGACGATGTCGATGTCCTCGCCGCCGGTGAACTCGCGGATGCGCTTGCCGAAGCGCTTCCACTCCTTCGGGTCCTGGGTGCGCTCGTCCTTCCAGAACTTGTAGCCCTCGGCGTTGCGGTCGATGATCGCCTCGGCGCCCATCGACCGGCAGATGTCCGCCTTCTGCTCGCTGGAGACGACGCAGATCGGGTTGGCGCCGCCCGCGAGCGCGAACTGGGTGGCGTAGGAGCCGAGGCCGCCGCTCGCGCCCCAGATCAGCACGTTGTCGCCCTGCTTCATGCCGGCGCCGTTACGGGAGACGAGCTGGCGGTAGGCGGTGGAGTTGACCAGGCCGGGCGCCGCCGCCTCCTCCCAGCTCAGGTGGTCGGGCTTCGGCATGAGCTGGTTGGACTTGACGAGCGCTATCTCGGCCAGGCCGCCGAAGTTGGTCTCGAAGCCCCAGATGCGCTGCTCGGGGTCGAGCATCGTGTCGTTGTGGCCGTCGGAGGACTCCAGCTCGACGGAGAGGCAGTGCGCGACGACCTCGTCACCGGGGTTCCAGGCGTTGACGCCGGGCCCGGTGCGCAGGACGACGCCCGCGAGGTCGGAGCCGATGATGTGGTACGGCAGGTCGTGGCGCTTGGTCAGCTCGCTGAGGCGGCCGTAGCGCTCCAGGAAGTTGAAGGTGGAGACCGGCTCGAAGATCGAGGTCCAGACCGAGTTGTAGTTGACCGAGGAGGCCATGACGGCGACCAGGGCCTCGCCGGGGCCGAGTTCGGGCACCGGCACCTCGTCCAGGTGGATCGACTTGCGCGGGTCCTTCTCGCGGGTCTCGAGGCCCGCGAACATCTCCGTCTCGTCCTTGTGCACGGTGATCGCGCGGTACGAGTCGGGCAGGGGAAGGGCGGCGAAGTCGGCGGACGTGGCGGTCTGCGACTGGATCGCGTCCAGGATTTCCTTCACGGTGGTGCCTCCGGCGGTGAGCGTCTGAGGGGAACGCTGAGTCGGGGTGGTGTGGCTGCGGACGAGCGGTGGTGCGTGCCGTCGGTTCGGCGGGGTGGTGCGGTGGCAGCGCTTGGTGTGGCGCGGAAGGGTGCCTGTGACGCAGGCGTCCGGGCGCGCGGGCCACGGTCGGTCATGGCCTGCGGGGACAGCCGGCACGCGGAAGTTCTCCGTGCGCCGGCCGCCCGGACTTCCCTCAACGTATGGCACACCGTGACAGCTGGCAAGGCACTCCGTGCCACAAATTTCGCTCAGGTGTCATGTTTGAGCAACAGGTGAGCGATGATCGATCATCCGAGGTCAGGGATGGGTTACCGCCGCGTAGAGGGATCGATGATCGATCACGTGCCCTCGCGGCGCCTGCCTCGGCGTATGCAAAAGGCCCCTGACGTGGCACTCCGTGCCAGGTCAGGGGCCGTGCTCGTGCGGACCGCTCTAGCGGTTCCTGAGCGCTTCCTCGATGGTGCGCATGACCTCGGGCAGCGGCGCGTCCGTGCGCGCCACCGTGACGAGCACCTCGCCCGAGTGCGCCACCTGCGCGGCCGGGGGAGCGGCGGGGGTGCGGCCCGCCCCGATGCCGGTGCCGAAGGTGCGGCGCACGATGGCGAAGGCGTGGTCCAGCTGCGCCTCGACGTCGCCCTGGCCGCCGGCGCGCAGCCAGCGCCGCAGGACGTGGTTGTGGGCGGTGACGACGGCGGAGGCGGCGACCTCGGCGAGCAGCGGGTCGTCGTTGCCGTCGTGGTGGGCCTGCTCGTCGAAGTGGCCGAGCAGATAGCGGGTGAACAGGCGCTCGTAGCGGGCGACCGAGGCGATCTCGCGCTCGCGCAGCGTGGGGACCTCCCGGGTCAGCCGGTAGCGCTCCACGGAGACCGCGGGCGCCGCCGCGTACATCTTCATGACCTCTTTGATGCCGCGGCAGACGGTGTCCAGCGGGTGTTCGAGGGGCGGCGCCGCGTTGAGGACCGCCTCGGCGCGTACGAGGGTGTCGTCGTGGTCCGGGAAGATCGCCTCTTCCTTCGAACGGAAGTGGCGGAAGAAGGTGCGGCGCGCGACGCCCGCCTGCGCGGCGATCTCGTCGACCGTCGTCGCCTCGTACCCCTTCGTGGCGAACAGCTCCATCGCCGCGGCGGCCAGCTCACGGCGCATCTTGAGCCGCTGGGCGGCCGCCCGGTTGCCGGCGGCGCTCTCCGGGGCGTCGGTCGTAGCGGGGGTACGGGAGGACTGGTCGGCCTTGGGCATGGACCGAACGTACTGCATGTACGTTCCAAAAGGCGCCCCGGTGAGCGGGCCGCCCGGTGCTCCGAGCAGCCCGCCCCAGCCGTCTCCGGCCCCCTGGTCCGGCTCAGCGCCGGGCATATTCGCGGAAGCCACGGCCCGTCTTGCGGCCGAGGCAGCCCGCGGCCACCAGGTGTTCGAGCAGTGGCGCGGGGGCGAGGCCCGGGTCGCGGAACTCGTGGTGCAGGACCTTCTCGATGGCGAGGGAGACGTCCAGGCCGACCACGTCGAGGAGTTCGAACGGGCCCATCGGGTAGCCGCCGCCGAGCTTCATCGCGGCGTCGATGTCGTCGAGCGAGGCGTAGTGCTCCTGCACCATCTTGACCGCGTTGTTCAGGTACGGGAACAGCAAAGCGTTCACGATGAACCCGGCCCGGTCGCCGCAGTCCACCGGGTGCTTGCGGATCGCCACGGTCAGGGCGCGGACGGTCGCGTGCACGTCGTCCGTGGTCAGGACGGTCCGCACGACCTCGACGAGCTTCATCGCCGGGGCCGGGTTGAAGAAGTGCATGCCGATGACGTCCTGCGGGCGCGCGGTGGCGCGGGCGAGGGCGACGACGGGCAGCGACGAGGTCGTGGTGGCGAGGATCGCGCCGGGCTTGCAGACCTTGTCGAACGTGGCGAAGAGCTGCCGCTTGATCTCCAGGTCCTCGGCGACCGCCTCCAGGGCGAGGTCGACGTCGGCGAACGCCTCGTAGGACCCGGCGGGCGCGATGCGTGCGAGCGTCTGCTCCGCCGCCTCCGCCGTCATCCGGCCCTTGTCGACGGAGCGGGAGAGCGACTTCCCGATCCGGGCCTTCGCCTTCTCCGCCTTCTCCTCGCTGCGGGCGGCCAGGACGACGTCATAGCCCGCCTTCGCGAAGACCTCGGCGATGCCGGACGCCATCGTGCCCGAGCCCGCGACACCGACGGAGCGGACGGCGCGGGTGGGGCCCGCCGTCGCGCCGTCCGACGGCGTCAGGGCGTCCGGCACGACGACCGGGCTGCCCGGCTCCTCGTACGTGTAGAAGCCGCGGCCCGCCTTGCGGCCGGTCAGGCCCGCCTCGCTGAGCTGCTTGAGGACGGGCGCGGGCGCGTGCAGCCGGTCGTGCGACTCGGCGTACATGGCGTCGAGGACGGTGCGCGCGGTGTCGATCCCGATGAGGTCGAGCAGCGCGAGCGGGCCCATCGGCAGACCGCAGCCGAGCCTCATCGCCGCGTCGATGTCCTCGCGGGAGGCGTACTTCGACTCGTACATGGCGGCGGCCTGGTTGAGGTAGCCGAAGAGCAGCCCGTCGGCGACGAAGCCCGGCCGGTCGCCCACCGCGACGGGCTCCTTGCCCAGTTCGAGCGCGAGGTCGGTGACGGCGGCGACCGCGACCGGCGCGGTCAGCACGCTGGACACCACCTCGACGAGCTTCATCGCGGGCGCCGGGTTGAAGAAGTGCAAGCCGAGGACGCGCTCGGGGCGCGCGGAGTCGGCGGCGAGCCGGGTGACGGACAGCGCGTTGGTGCCGGTGGCGAGGATCGCCCCGGGCCGCACGATGTCGTCCAGGGACCGGAAGATCTGCTGCTTGATCTCGTACGACTCCGGGGCGACCTCGATCACCAGATCGGCCTCGGCCGCGGCCTGGAGGTCGGTGAACGTACGGAACCGGGCGAGCAGCTCCGCCCGCTCCTGCTCGGTGAGGTGGCCGCGGCGCACCGCACGCGCCGTCGAGCCCTCCAGGGCCACGACCGCCTGCGCGGCGGCGGCCTCACTGATGTCGATGCCGATGACCTCACGGCCGGCGCGGGCGAGGACCTCGGCGATGCCGGTGCCCATGGTGCCCAGGCCGACGACGGCCACGGTAGAGATGCGGGACAGGGGAGCGTCCATCCGGGAACTCCAGAGGTGAGGGTGGTGTGCCGTGCCAACTGCGCCGCTGCGCACGGGAGATGCGACCGGCCCTGTCCCGGAGCCAGGTCGTGCTGCGATGACGTCGGTAGCGCGTACCGAACCGACCGCACTCGCGGCGGCTGCGTCACCAGGCCGCCCTGAGTGGTACTGCGGGAAGTGTGCCCCGCTCAGATGAGATTAACCAGTGAGTAACGAGCGCGCCAGCCCTCGTCGTTGCCGAGTCCCTGTGATCTACGTCGCCGCGGACCCCTCGCGTCTACCCTCGACCACATGGACGAAGAGTCGCGAACGGTGACGGAACGCATCCGGAAGGAATCCGGCGGGACGCCCGCCTTCGAGCACCTGGCCGCCACGCGTGACCCGGACGAGCTGGCCGCCGTGCTCACCGCACCGCAACAGCCCCTCTGGGCGCGTGAATTGGCCGCCTACCGGCTCGGCTTCGCCGGTGACCGCCGCGCCTTCGAGTCCCTCGTCCTGCTCCTGAACCACCGCGATCCGGAACGCTGCGCCGCCGCGGCCCAGGCGCTGGCCGCCCTGCGCGACCCGCGCACCGCCCGCGCGGCGGCGGCCCTCGCCACCAATGAACTCCGCGTCGCGTACGCCCTCTACCCGGTCCGGCTGCTCACCCAGCTCAGAGCGCCCGAGTCGGTCCCGGCGCTCATCACCACGCTCCGCCGCCGCCTCGCCCCGCACGACCCGTACCGCAAGGTGGCGCTCGCCTGCGTCGAGGGGCTCGGCAGCCTCGCCGACCCCCGCGCGCGCGAGGTGCTCACGGAGGCGGCGACCCATCCCCGTCTGGCGATGGCCGCGGCGGCGGCGCTCGCGCGGTTGCCGCAGGAGTGACCCCCGCTCAGGCGCGGAAGCCGAGCATCCCGTGCAGCACGGCCCCCTTCGACCGGGGCGCCCGCGGTGTGGCCGCCTTGCTGCCCAGCGGCTTGGGATCGGGCTGCTTCTTGCAGACCGCGTCCACGTCACCGCTGCCGCGCGGCACCTTCCCTGAGGCGAGGTACGTCGCCAGGTGCTTGTCGAGGCACGCGTTCCCACTGAGCGTGACCCCGTGGTTGCCGCCGCCCTGCTCCACGACGAGGCTCGATCCGCGCAGGAGGCGGTGCATGGTGGCGCCACCCTGGTACGGGGTGGCCGCGTCGTCCGTCGCCTGGAAAAGCAGCACCGGCGGCAGCGTCAGGTTCGTGACGTCGGGCGGGGTCAGCATCCTGGTCGGCCAGAACGCGCACGGCGCGTTGTACCAGGCGTTGTTCCACGTGGAGAACGGGGCCTTCTCGTGCGTGCGCGCCTGGTCCGCGCGCCACCGGCGCCAGTCGCGCGGCCACCGCGCGTCGCGGCACTGCACGGCCGAGTACACGCTGTAGCCGTTGTCCCCCTCGGCGTCGATCGCCGCGAAGGTGTCGTACGCCTCGACCAGCGGGGCCGGGTCCTTCTCCTTCACGTACGCGGAGAACGCGTCGGCCAGGAAGGGCCAGTAGCCGTCGTAGTAGCCGCCCGGCAGGAACGTGTCCTCCAGCTCGCCCGCGCCGACCTTCTTGCCCGCCGGCTTCTTCGCCAGCGCCTCCCGCATCGCGTACCACTGCCGCTCGACCTTCGCCGGGTCCTTGCCGAGTTTGTAGGCCGCGTCGTGCTTGGCGACCCAGGCGAGGAAGGCGCGGTGGCGCTCGTTGAAGGCGACGTCCTGGCGGAGGTTGTCCTCGTACCAGACGCCCGTCGGGTCGACGACCGAGTCGAGGGCGAAGCGCCGCACCCGGTCCGGGTAGGACTTGGCGTAGACCGCGCCGAGGTAGGTGCCGTAGGAGTAGCCGAGGTAGTTGAGCTGCTTGGCGCCGAGCGCGGCCCGGATCGCGTCCATGTCCCGTACGGCGCTGACCGTGTCGAGGTAGGGCAGGAGGGCGGCGTACTTCTTGCCGCACGCGCGCGCGAAGCCCTCGGCCCGCTTCAGATTGGCCCGCTCGACCGCTTCCGTCCTCGGCACGCTCTGCGGGCGTACGGGCTTGAAGTGGCCCGGCACGCAGTCGAGGGCGGGCTTGCTCTTGCCCACGCCGCGCGGGTCGAAGCCGATGACGTCGTACTGCGCGGCGACCGCCTTCGGCAGGCCCGCCGCGACGAACCCGGCGAGCGTGAGCCCGCTGCCGCCGGGACCACCGGGGTTGACCAGGAGCGGTCCCTGCGACGTCTTCGCGGTGTGCGGGACGCGCGACAGGGCGAGGGTGATCTCGGGCCCTCGCACGCGCGCGTGGTCGAGCGGAACGCGCAGCGACGCGCATTGCAGCGTCGGATACTCCTTCGTGCCGCATTTCTTCCAGGTGACGGCGGCGACGCGGGGGCCGGGGCCGGCGGTGGCCGTCGGGGCGAGGGCGGAGGCGGCGAGCGCGGCGATGCCGCACAGAGCGACTGTGCGTTTCTTCACGTGCGGCATGTTTCCTTGATCGCCGGTCCGGGGAATCCGTTCGGCCGGAAGTGCACCCGATCGCGTGGCGCGTCAGAGCAGGGTGAGCTGCGTCGGCTCGGCCGCGTCCGGCGCCGCCGCCGGCTCCGGGACGCGGATGCGCCGGGGCAGACCGGGGCGCGAGGGCCCGATCCCGTACTCCTCGGCCAGCTCGTGGACCTGCCGCGTCAGCCGCCGCTGGTACCACTTGGGGGCGTACGCCCCTTCCGCGTACAGCCGCTCGTACCGGCGTACGAGGTAGGGGTGGTGCCGGGCCAGCCAGGCCATGAACCACTCGCGGGCGCCGGGGCGCAGGTGCAGCACGAGCGGCGTCACCGAGACGGCACCGGCCTGCGCGATCGCCCGTACGGTCGCCCGCAACTGCTCCGGGCGGTCGCCGAGGAACGGGATCACCGGGGCCATCAGGACGCCGCAGCCGATCCCGGTGTCGGCGAGGGCGCGGACGACGTCGAGGCGGCGCTCGGGCGCGGGCGTACCCGGCTCGACGGTGCGCCACAGCTCCTGGTCCACGAAGCCGACCGAGACCGAGACGCCGACGTCGGTCACCTCCGCCGCCTGCCGCAGCAGGTCGAGGTCGCGCAGGATCAGCGTGCCCTTGGTCAGGATGGAGAACGGGTTGGCGTGGTCGCGCAGCGCCTCGATGATGCCGGGCATCAGCCGGTAGCGGCCCTCGGCGCGCTGGTAGCAGTCGACGTTCGTGCCCATCGCGATGTGGTCGCCGAGCCAGCGGCGCGAGCCGAGCTGGCGGCGCAGCAGCTCCGGCGCGTTCACCTTCACCACGATCTGGCTGTCGAAGCCGAGCCCGGTGTCGAGGTCGAGGTAGCGGTGGGTGTTGCGGGCGAAGCAGTAGACGCACGCGTGCGTGCAGCCCCGGTACGGATTGACCGTCCATTCGAACGGCATCCGGGACGCGCCCGGCACCCGGTTCACGATCGACCGCGCCCGGATCTCGTGGAAGGTCACGCCCTGGAATTCGGGGGTGTCGACGGTGCGGGTCGTGACCGCGTCCGCGCCGAACAACGCGGCGTCGGGCGCCCGGCCGTGCTCGGCCCGGTCGTCCGTGAGGTTCTCCCAGCGCATGCCGCCTCCTCCGTAGCTCTGCCCCCGCGCCCCACAATAGAACACATGTTCCCTTGATCGTGCGAACGTGTCGCGGGCCCCTGACCACCCCGGTTTGGGCGGCCCGCGCGGGGGGTGGTTGGCTTGGGCGGCCCACAGGATCCAAGTGCTGGAGGAAAAGTCATGGCGCAGGTCGAGGCCACCACGGAACGCGTCGTCGCCGCCGAGCCCGACGACGTCTTCGACGCCCTCGCCGACTACAGCGGCACCCGGCAGAAGCTGCTGCCCGAGCACTTCAGCGAGTACGAGGTGCGCGAGGGCGGCGACGGCGAGGGCACCGTCGTCCACTGGAAGCTGCAGGCCACCAGCAAGCGGGTGCGTGACTGCCTGCTCGACGTCACCGAGCCCACCGACGGCGAACTCGTCGAGAAGGACCGCAACTCCTCGATGGTGACGACCTGGCGCGTCACCCCGGCCGGTGAGGGCCGCTCGCGCGTCGTCGTCACCACCGTGTGGAACGGGGCGGGCGGCATCGGCGGCTTCTTCGAGAAGACGTTCGCGCCCAAGGGCCTCGGCCGGATCTACGACGCCGTGCTCGCCAAGCTCGCCGCCGAGGTGGAGAAGTGATCCCTGTCCGCTGACGGAGCGTCGGAAGAACACAGAACACTGATCTGACGCTCACCGTTTCGAGTGGTTTTCGTTTCGCGCCCGTTGTACGCCGTAGGGCTCCGACCGGCGCATTCGCCGTTCGAGCGCCTCTGACGTGCGCCTCGTCGCGCTTGCCCCCCGTTGTCGCGCGATGCGAGAAATGGGCGGCGCAAGGGCGACGAGGGGAGCAGTACGTGGGCACGACGACGCTGGTGACCGACCCCGTGCGGGGACGGGAAGAACCGGGGACGGTCGCGGAACCGGCCCCGGTCGCCGCCGCACCGGTGGTCGAACAGACGCCCGTGGAGCGGCAGCCGACCGGGGAGGCCCTCAGCCCGCGCCGCGTGCGGATGGTCTTCGTCGGCCTCATGCTGGCGCTGCTGCTCGCCGCCCTGGAGCAGATGATCGTCGCCACCGCGCTCCCGAAGATCGTCGGTGAGCTGCACGGCCTCGACAAGATGTCCTGGGCGATCACCGCCTACCTGCTGACCTCCACCATCGGCCTGCCGATCTACGGCAAGCTCGGCGACCTCTTCGGCCGCAAGGGCATCTTCCAGTTCGCGATCGTCGTCTTCGTGATCGGCTCGGCGCTCGCGGGCCGGGCCCAGACCATGGATCAGCTCATCGCCTTCCGCGCCGTCCAGGGCGTCGGCGCGGGCGGCCTGATGATCGGCGTCCAGGCGATCATCGGCGACATCGTGCCGCCCCGCGAGCGCGGCCGCTACATGGGTCTGATCGGCGCCGCCTTCGGCCTCGCCTCGGTCGCGGGGCCGCTGCTCGGCGGCTACTTCACCGACCACCTCTCGTGGCGCTGGTGCTTCTACTTCAACGTCCCCTTCGGCCTGCTCACCCTCGCCGTCACGGCCGTCGTCCTCAAGCTCCCCAAGCCCACGAAGAAGCCCCGGCTGGACGTGCTCGGCGCCCTGCTCCTCGCCTCGGCCTCGACCTGCCTGGTCCTGCTGACCAGCTGGGGCGGCACGGAGTACGCGTGGGGCGACCGGGTCATCATCGGGCTCGGCGCCGGGGCGGCTCTCTCCGCCGCGCTGTTCCTGGTCGCCGAGAAGTACGCGGCCGAACCCCTCATCCCGCTCCGCTTGTTCCGCGACTCCGTCTTCAACCTCAGCGGGCTCGTCGGCATGGTCGTCGGCGTCGCCCTCTTCGGCGCGGCCAGCTACCTGCCGACGTTCCTGCAGATGGTCGACGGCGCCACCGCCACCGAGTCCGGGCTCCTCATGCTGCCGATGATGGGCGGCGTCGTCGGCGCCTCGATCCTCTCCGGGCAGCTCATCAGCCACACCGGCCGCTACAAGCTCTACCCGATCCTCGGCGGCGCCCTCTCCAGCCTCGGCATGTACCTCCTGTCGCGCCTGGAGACCGACACCCCGCGCCTCGAGTACAGCGTCTACATGGCGGTCCTCGGCGCGGGCATCGGCCTGATCATGCCGGTCCTCGTCCTCGCCGTGCAGAACGCCGTCCGCCCCAGCGACCTCGGCACCGCCACCAGCGCCAACAACTACTTCCGGCAGATCGGCGGCAGCGTCGGCGCCGCGATCTTCGGCACCCTCTTCGCGGGCCGCCTCGCCGACGCCCTCGCCGACCGGCTCCCGGCGGGCGGCGGCGCCGGACTCCCCGCCGGGACCGACGCCGAATCGATCACCCCGCAGCTCGTCCACGCGCTCCCCGAGGCGCTGCGCACCCCGTACATCGAGGCGTACGCGGACGCGATGCCGCGCATCTTCCTCTACCTGGTCCCGGTCCTCGTCCTGGGCCTGCTCCTCGCCTTCTTCATCAAGGAGACCCCCCTGTTGTCCAGCACCGCCCCCGCCGAGAACCCCACCACCACGACCCTGTCCGCGCACTCCGCCGTGGCGCCGCAGGAGCGCGTGTCCCACGCCGCCGGGGTCCCCGTCTGCGGCACGGTCCAGCACTCCGACGGCACCGCCGTGCCGCGCGCCGCCCTCACCCTCATCGACGTCGGCGGCACCCAGATCGGGCGCGGGGCCAGCGGCGACGACGGCCGGTACGCGCTCTCGACGCCGGGCGCGGGCAGCTACGTGCTGATCGCGGCGGCGGGCGGGCACCAGCCGCAGGCCGTCACGGTCACCGTCGGGGAGCGCCCGGTCGACCTCGACGTGGTGCTCGGCGGCGCCGGCCGCCTCGCGGGCTCCGTCCTCACCGCCGACGGCACCCCCGTACGGGACGCGATCGTCACCCTGACCAATGTGCACGGCGAGGTCGTCTCCACCACCCGCAGCGGGCGCGAAGGCGCGTACGTCATCACGGAGCTGGTCGCGGGGGAGTACACCCTCGCGGCGAGCGCCCCCGCGTTCCGCCCGGCGGCGCTGCCCGTCACCGTGATGGCCTCGCGCGAGACCCGGCAGGACGTGGAGCTGGCGGGCGGCGCGGTGCTGCGCGGCACCGTGCGGGCCGGTGGCGGGCGGCCCGTGGAGGAGGCCCGGGTCACGCTGCTGGACGCGGCGGGCAATGTGGTCGACACGCTGACGACGGGCGCGGACGGCACGTTCCGCTTCGTCGATCTGTCGTCGGGCGAGTACACGGTCATCGCGGCGGGCTACCCGCCGGTGGCGACGGTCCTCCAGGTCGCCGGGGGCGGCCGGACGGAGCGGGACCTGCAACTGGGCCACGAGGACTGACGCCGCCCCCGCGTCTGTCAAGGGCCGGGCCCCAATTCACCGGTAAGCACATGGGGGTTGGGCGGCCGCGCGTACCGTGGAAGCAGGCGGTACGCACCCCCTTCGGCGTGCCGGAGGGAAGGAGGCGGCGATGGCGGACACCGGTCGTTCCCCACAGGGCCGCGTCCCGCTGGCCGTGGTCGTCGTCGACCACGCGGGCCGCGTCTCGCACTGGAGCACGGGCGCCCGCCGACTCTTCGGCCCCGACCGCGAGGGCGCGGTGGGGCGCCCCGCCGCCGACCTGCTGCCCGTCTCCGGTGCGCTGCCCCGGGAGGAGGACGCCACGGCCCGGGGCGCGTTCGGCGCCTACGACGAGCTGGAGCCCGACCTGGAGGAGACGCTCGGCGGGCGGATGTCCTACCCCACCGCGGGGCGGGCGCGGCTCGACACCAGCGCGGGGCCGCGCGACCGCATCGACGTCCTGTGGTGGGCGTACCCGCTGGTGGGGCCGGGGCCCGAGCGGCTGCTCGTGCTCGCGGCCGACGCCCGCAAGCTGACCGGCGGGCCGGGCACGGGCCCGGACGGCCCGGGCAGGCCCGGGGCGGGCGAGCGGGTCGCCCCCGGCTTCGCGCTGCACACCGACTTCCCCGCCGCCGACGAGCTGGCGCGCGGGCTGCCCGAGATCCTGCCCAGCATGAGCGTGCGCGAGAGCGCCCGCATCGTCGCCCAGGTCCTCGAACTGGGCTATCCCGTTCTGGAGTTCAGCCACCACGACCGTGTGCCCGTCACCGCCGACTGGGGCGTCTCCCGGCGCACCGAGCGCAAGGCGCGGCGCGCGGAGGCGGCGCGCGCGGCGGCGGCCGGGGTGCCGTCCCCGCGCACGTCGGCCGAGGACGCCGACGACGCCGAGGACCTCGAGTACGTGGCGGTGCGCGAGCGCCTGGAGTTCCTCAACGAGGTGAGCGGACGCATCGGCTCCTCCCTCGACCTCTCCCGCACCATTGTCGAGGTCAGCAAGGCGGTCGTGCCCCGCTTCACCGACGTGGCCGGTACCTACCTGCGCGAACAGGTCGTCGCGGGCGAGGGGTTCCCCGAGGGGCCGCCCGACGAGACGACGATGTGGCACCGCGTCGCCGTCGAGCACACCGACGAGCCGGGCCGCTGGGACGACGTGGTGCCGGTCGGCGAGTCGATGCCGTTCCCCGCGCACACCCCGTTCTTCCAGTGCATGACCAGCGGGGAACCCGTCCTCGTCCCGTACATCTCCGAGGAGATGGGCAACGGGATCGCCTCGCAGTTCGAGAAGCGCGACATCCGGCCGCTCATCACCCACCGCTCCATGCTCGTCGTCCCGCTGAAGGCGCGGAACGTCGTCCTCGGGTTCATGATCCTGCTGCGCCACCAGGAGCGGCCCCTCTTCAACGACATGGACCGCGTCACCGGCGCCGAACTCGCCGCCCGCGCGGGCCTCGTGCTCGACAACGCGCGCATGTACACCTACCAGGAGTCCGTCGCCGAGACGCTCCAGGACAGCATGCTGCCGCACATCGAGCCGCACATGCCGGGCTGCGACATCGCCACCCGCTATCTGCCCGGCACCCTGCTCGGCCGGGTCGGCGGCGACTGGTTCGACTCGATCAAACTGCCCGGCGCGCGCACCGCCCTGGTCGTCGGCGACGTCATGGGGCACGGGCTCAACTCGGCGGCGATGATGGGCCAGTTGCGCACCGCCGTGCAGACCATGGCCGGCCTCGACCTGCCCCCGGCCCAGCTCCTGCGCAACCTGTGCGACCTGGCGCAGCGCCTCGGCGAGCACTACCTCGCCACGTGCCTGTACGCGGTCTACGACCCCATCGCCGGGGAACTCCACCTCGCCAACGCCGGGCACATCCCGCCGGTGATCGTGCGCGCCGCCGACGGCCGCAGCGAACTCCTCGACCTGCCGACCGGCGCCCCCATCGGCGTGGGCGGCGTGCCCTTCGAGTCCGTACGCCTGCCGGTCGCGCCCGGCGACCGCCTCGTCATGTGCACCGACGGCCTGGTCGAGGTGCGGGGCGAGGACATCGGCGTGGGGCTCGCGACCTTGTGCGAGTCGGCGGCGCACCCGGCCGCCTCGATGGACGACGCCTGCGACACCATCATCCGCTCCCTCGCGGGGCGCGGCGGCCGCAAGGACGACGTGGCGCTCCTCATGGTCCGCATGAGCGGCATCGAGAGCGACGACGTGGCCCAGTGGGAGCTGGCGCGGGAGCCCGCCGAGGTGCCGCGCGCCCGGGGCCTCGTCCGCGACCGGCTCGCGCTGTGGGGCCTCACCGGCATCGAGTACGCGGCCGAGCTCCTGGTCGGCGAACTCGTCACGAACGCCGTACGGCACGCCAGGGGCGGCCGGGTCCATCTGCGGCTCGTGCGCTCGGGCACGCTGCTGTGCGAGGTGGAGGACACCGACCCCACGCTGCCGACGCTGTGCAGCGCGGGCCCGGACGACGAGTTCGGCCGGGGCCTGCGGGTCGTCGCGCGTCTCGCGCGGGCGTGGGGCGCGAGCCGGACGGCGTCGGGAAAGACGGTCTGGTTCGAGCTGAGTCTTGTAAGGCGCACCCCGGCGCGGTAGACCGAGCTGACACTCGGCCGAGTCCGCGGGCGCACCTGGGGGAGCCATGAGCGTGACCGAGCGCTACAGAACGGCGTGGGAGGGGTTCTGGGAGGACGCTCCCGAGGAGCCGGGGGCCGTCTTCTGGGACGCCGAACCCGTCCTCACCGTGGGGCTCCACCTCGCACTGTTCGAACCCGAGCTGGCGCGGCCGGGGCTGCCGCTGGTGGATCTCGGGTGCGGCAACGGCACGCAGACCCGCTTCCTCGCCGACCGCTACCGGAAGGTGATCGGCGCGGACCTCTCGGCCGCGGCGCTCGACCGCGCCCGGCACGCGGACCCCGCGGGACAGGTCGACTTCCGGCAACTGGACGCCACGAACGCGGCACAGGTGGCGGCCCTGCACGCCGAGCTGGGCGACGTGAACGTCTACATGCGCGGCGTTCTGCACCAGTGCGAGCCGGAGGACCGGCAGCCGCTCGTAGACGCGGTCACCACGCTGATCGGCGAGGGCGGGCGCGCTTTCGTCGTCGAACCGGCGGAGCGCGCCGGGGAGATCCTGCGGGACCTCGCACGCCATCCGGCGGGGCCGCCGCCGAAGCTGGCCCCGGTCTTCGGGCACGGTCTCGCCCCGGGCGAGGTCGCCGACGCGTCCGTGCCCGGGTACGTCACGGCGGCGGGCCTCACCGTCCTCGCGTCGGGCGAGCTGCCGCTGCTGACCACGGAGTACACGGCCGACGGAAACCGGATCGAGCTGCCGTCGAGGTGGCTGGTGGTGGGCCGACGCGACCGGCACTGAAGCCCGCATGGTGAACGGGGCCCACGGGGCGCGGCGCGAGGAGATCGTCGCCGCTTTCCGGGCCGACGTGCACCGGCTCGGCGCCCCACGACGCGTTCAACGGCGGGCACGATCACGACTGTTGACGCGGGGGCGTCGGCTGACGCCCTCGTGCGGATGCCGAACCCCTGACCAGGGGGACGGGAAGCACTCCAGTGGTCTAGACCCGTGAGAGTGCCGAGCGGTTGTCCACAGGCCTGGTGGGCGGCGCCGGGATCCGCGTACGGTGCTGGTCATGAAGATCCTCATCAGCGCCGACATGGAGGGCGCCACGGGTGTGACCTGGCCCGCGGACGTGCTGCCCGGCACACCGCAGTGGGAGCGCTGCCGGTCGATGTTCACCTCGGACGTGAACGCGGCGGTGCTCGGCTTCCTCGACGGCGGCGCCGACGAGGTCCTCGTCAACGAGGCGCACTGGACCATGCGCAACCTGCTCCTGGAACAGCTCGACGACCGCGCCGAGATGCTCACCGGCCGCCACAAGTCGCTCTCCATGGTCGAGGGCGTCCAGCACGGGGACGTCGACGGCATCGCGTTCATCGGCTACCACGCGGGCGCCGGCATGGAGGGCGTCCTCGCCCACACCTACCTCGCCAACCAGATCACCGGCGTGTGGGTCAACGAGGTACGGGCCAGCGAGGGCCTGCTCAACGCGCACGTGGTCGCCGAGTACGGCGTCCCCGTCGTCCTCGTCACCGGCGACGACCACGCCTGCGACGACGCGCTCGGCTACGCCCCCGAGGCCCGCAAGGTCGCCGTCAAGGACCACGTCTCCCGGTACGCGGCGGTGTGCCGCACCCCCGCGCGCACGGCCGCCGACATCCGGGCCGCCGCCAAGGACGCCGCGTCGCTCGCCGTGCGGTACGAGCCCGTGCGCGGCGGACCGTTCACGATCGAGGTCGAGTTCGACGCCGAGCACCTCGCCATGGCGTCGACCGTCGTCCCCGGCGTCGAGCGCGTCGGGGAACGTAGGATCGCGTACACCCACGAGACCATGTACGAAGGCATCCGCACCTTCAAGGCGGTCACCACGATCGCCTCGGCCGCGGTGGAGGAACAGTATGGCTGAGCAGCACCTTCCGACGATCGACGAGAAGGCGCTCGACGAAGTCGTCACCTTCACCTCCGAGCTGATCCGGATCGACACCACCAACCGGGGCGGCGGCGACTGCAAGGAGCGCCCCGCCGCCGAGTACGCGGCGGCCCTGCTCTCCGAGGCGGGCCTGGAGCCGACGATCCTGGAGCGCACCCCGGGCCGCGGCAACGTGGTGGCGCGCATCGCGGGCACCGACCCCTCCGCCGACGCGCTCCTGGTCCACGGCCACCTCGACGTCGTGCCGGCCGAGGCCGCCGACTGGAGCGTGGACCCGTTCTCCGGCGAGATCCGCGACGGCGTGGTGTGGGGGCGCGGCGCCGTCGACATGAAGAACATGGACGCGATGATCCTCGCGACGATCCGGCACTGGGCCCGCGTCGGGTACCGGCCCCGCCGCGACATCGTCATCGCCTTCACCGCCGACGAGGAGGCCAGTGCCGAGGACGGCTCCGGCTTCCTCGCCGACCGGCATGCCGACCTCTTCGAGGGCTGTACGGAGGGCATCAGCGAGTCCGGCGCCTACACCTTCCACGACGGCGCGGGCAAGCAGATCTACCCCATCGGCGCGGGCGAGCGCGGCACCGGCTGGCTCAGGCTCACCGCGCGCGGCAGGGCGGGCCACGGCTCCAAGGTGAACGCGGCGAACGCGGTGACGCGCCTCGCCGCCGCCGTCACCCGCATCGGCGCCCACGAGTGGCCCATCCGCCTCACCCCCACCGTCCGCGCCGCCCTCAGTGAACTCGCCGCTCTGTACGGCATCGAGGCCGACGTCCACGCCGCCGACTTCGACGCCGACGCGCTGCTCACCAAGCTCGGCCCGGCCGCGAAGCTCGTCGAGGCGACCGTGCGCAACAGCACCAACCCGACGATGCTGTCCGCCGGCTACAAGGTCAACGTCATCCCCGGCGAGGCCGTCGCCCACGTCGACGGGCGGTTCCTGCCCGGCGCCGAGGACGAGTTCCGGGCCGCGCTCGACCAGCTCACCGGGGTGGACGTCGACTGGGAGTTCCTCCACCGCGAGGTCGCGCTCCAGGCGCCCGTCGACTCGCCCACGTTCGGCAAGCTGCGCGCCGCCGTCGAGGCGTTCGCACCCGAGGGACACACCGTCCCGTACTGCATGTCCGGCGGCACCGACGCCAAGCAGTTCTCCCGGCTCGGCATCACCGGCTACGGCTTCGCCCCGCTCAAGCTCCCCGAGGGCTTCGACTACCAGGCGCTCTTCCACGGGGTCGACGAACGCGTCCCCGTCGAGGCACTGCACTTCGGGGTGCGTGTACTGGACCGGTTCTTGCGCTCGGCATAGGCACGGCCCCGACACACGCGACGCACTAGGAAAAGACGGAGGACACGAAGAACATGGAGGGTCCGGAGTAAATGGGGGGCGGGGACGACATGGTGCAGACGCGAGGCCACGGCTCCTGGCCGTCGCCGATCGACGCCGCGCTGGCCGCGGCGCACGACGGCAGGCCGGAGTACGTGGGGTTCGTCGGCGACGAGCCCTGGTGGACCGAGCCACGGCCCACCGAGGCGGGCCGCCGCGCCCTCGTGCGCCGCAGGCCCGACGGCACGGAGCAGTCCGTCCTGCCCGCGCCGTGGAACGTGCGCAGCCGCGTCATCGAGTACGGCGGCCGCCCCTGGGCCGGCGCCGACCGCCCCGAGGGCCCGCTCCTCGTCTTCGTGAACTTCGCCGATCAGCGCCTGTACGCGTACGAGCCCGAGGCCCCCGGAGCCGAGCCGCGCCCGCTCACCCCGGTCTCGGCCGTCGGCGGCGGGCTGCGCTGGGCCGACCCGCGGCTCCACCTCGACCGGGGCGAGCTGTGGTGCGTCCTGGAGGAGTTCACCGGCGAGGGCCCCACCGACGTGCGGCGCGTGGTCGCCGCCGTCCCGCTCGACGGCTCGGCCGCCGAGGACCGCACCGCCGTACGGGAACTGAGCGACGGCACCCACCGCTTCGTCACCGGCGCCCGGCTCTCCCCGGACGGCCGGCGCGCGGCGTGGATCGCCTGGGACCACCCGCGGATGCCCTGGGACGGCACGGAGCTGCTGGTCGCGGACGTCACGGACGACGGCACCTTCGGCCCCGCGCGGACCGTCGCGGGCGGCCCCGAGGAGTCGATCTGCCAGGCGGAGTGGGCGCCGGACGGCACGCTCCTCTACTCCGGTGACGCGAGCGGCTGGTGGAACCTGTACCGGCTCGACGCCGACCTGGGCGCGGCCCGGCCGCTGTGCCCGCGCGAGGAGGAGTTCGGCGGGCCGCTGTGGAAGATCGGCCTGAGCTGGTTCAAGCCGCTGGAGGCCGGGCTCGTCGCCGTCGTGCACGGCGTCGGCGCCACCGCGCTCGGCGTCCTCGACCCGGAGACCGGCGAGGTCGTCGACACGGCGGGCCCCTGGACCGACTGGTCCTCCTCGCTCGCCGTGCACGGCACACGCGTCGTCGGCGTCGCCGCGAGCCCGCGCACCGCGCCCGAGGTCGTCGAGCTCGACACCGCCACCGGGCGCGCCCGCGTCATCGGCGCCGCGCACCAGGACCCCGTCGACCCCGCGTACTACCCCGAACCGCAGATCCGCACCTTCGAGGGCCCCGACGGCCGCTCCGTCCACGCCCACATCTACCCGCCGCACAGCCCCACGCACGCCGCGCCCGACGAGGAGCTGCCCCCGTACGTCGTCTGGGCGCACGGCGGCCCGACCAGCCACGCCCCGCTCGTCCTCGACCTGGAGATCGCCTACTTCACCTCGCGCGGCATCGGCGTCGCCGAGGTCAACTACGGCGGCTCCACCGGATACGGGCGCGCGTACCGCAACCGGCTGCGCGAACAGTGGGGCGTCGTCGACGTCGAGGACTGCGCGGCCGTCGCCCTCGCCCTCGCCGCCGAGGGCACCGCCGACCGCGACCGGCTCGCCATGCGCGGCGGCAGCGCGGGCGGCTGGACGAGCGCGGCGTCCCTCACGAGCACGGACGTCTACGCCTGCGGCACGGTGATCTACCCGATCCTCGACCTCACCGCCTGGGGCAGCGGCGAGACCCACGACTTCGAGTCGCAGTACCTGGAGACGCTCGTCGGCCCGCTCGCCGAGGTCCCCGCGCGCTACGCCGAACGCTCACCGGCGGAACACGCCGACCGCCTGACGGCGCCCTTCCTGCTCCTCCAGGGACTCGACGACGTGATCTGCCCGCCCGCGCAGTGTGAGCGGTTCCTCGAACAGGTAGAGAGCGAGGGACGGCGGGTGCCGCACGCGTACATCGCCTTCGAGGGGGAGGGGCACGGGTTCCGGCGGGCCGAGACGATGGTGCGGGCACTGGAGGCGGAGCTCTCCCTGTACGCGCAGGTGTTCCGGCTCGACGTGCCCGGTGTTCCGACGCTGGAGCTCACCAAGTGACGGCCGCGGCGTCGTCGATCCGTCCCCCGCGTCTCGTCCCCGGGGCCCGGGTCGCCGTCGTCGCGCCGAGCGGGCCCGTGCCGGAGGACCGGTTGCAGGCCGGGCTCGACCTCCTGCGGGGCTGGGACCTGGACCCGGTCGTCATGCCGCACGTCCTGGACGTCCACCCGGAGCTGGACTATCTGGCGGGGTCGGACGCGGACCGGGCGGCCGATCTGCAGCGGGCCTGGTGCGACCCCTCGTTCGACGCGGTGCTGTGCGCGCGGGGCGGCTACGGGGCCCAGCGCATGGTCGACCTGCTCGGCTGGGCCGCGATGCGGGCGGCGCGGCCCAAGGTGTTCGTCGGGTACAGCGACATCACCGCGCTGCACGAGGCGTTCGCGGTGCGGCTGGGCGTCTCGACCCTGCACGGGCCGATGGTCGCGGCGGCCGACTTCCTGAAGAACGCGCGGGCGCAGGACCACTTGCGGGCCACGCTCTTCGAACCCGAGTCCGTTCAGGTGATCCGGGGTGTCGAGGGCGCGGGGGTTCTCGTGCCCGGGGTCGCGCGGGGCGTGACGCTGGGCGGGTGCCTGTCGCTGCTCGCCGCGGATGCCGGAGTGCGGGGGGCCCGGCCGTCCGCGCGGGGTGGGCTGTTGTGCCTGGAGGACGTGGGCGAGGAGGCGTACCGGGTCGACCGGTATCTCACGCAGTTGCTCCGCGCGGGGTGGCTGGACGGGGTCGGCGGCATCGTGCTCGGCTCCTGGGCGCAGTGCGAGGCGCTCCGCGGGGTGCTGGTGGATCGGCTGGGCGGGGTCGGGGTGCCGGTGGTGGAGGAGTTCGGGTTCGGGCACGGGGAGGGGGCGCTGACGGTGCCCTTCGGGGTGGCGGGCCGGTTGGACGCCGGGGCGTTGACGCTGACGCTGGATGTGCCGGCGTTGAGGTGAGGCGCGACGCACGCGTGTGCCGGCTCATTGTCGACTCGCGCCCGCGCCGCCGCCGTGCCCGCTCGCGCAGTTCCCCGCGCCCCTGAAGGCAAGCGGCTCCGCCGCGCCTTCCCACGGCCGCTGCCACACCCCTGTGACGGCCGACGCAGATGACGCGCCCCCGAGATGGCGCACGGAGTGCGCATCTCAGGGGCGCGGGGAACGGCGCGAGCAACTACGACGACACCCGCACCCGAGATCCGATGGGATGGCGCACGAAGTGCGCATCTCAGGGGCGCGGGGAACTGCGCGAGCAACCACGACGACACCCGCACCCGAGATCCGATGGGATGGCGCACGGAGTGCGCATCCTGGGGGCGCGGGGAACGGCGCGACCAGCCATCACGACACCCGCACCCCAAGAACGCCCCGCCCCCTGTACGGCGAATGGACCACCCGCACCGAAAACGCCCGCCCACCCATTGACCACCCCCTGACACGTGTCACACCATGACGACGCCCCAAACTTACCGGTCGGTACAACCCGCGTGGAGGCCAACGTGTCCCGAGCCGTCCCCAGAGCCCTCGGCACCCTCGGCACCCTCGGCGCGGCCGCACTCCTCGTCCCCCTCACCCTGACCACCCCCACCTCAGCCGCAACCACAGCCCCGACCCCGGCCCCGGCCCCACCCACACCCCGCACCTACACCGTCACCCCCCTCAAGTTCACCGTCCCCACCGGCGGCAGCCGATGTGTCATCGACGCCGATCTCTACCGCCCCGCCGGGACCGACGCCGAGCACCCCGCCCCCGCCGTCCTCACCACCAACGGCTTCGGCGGCAGCAAGTCGGACGGCTCCACCGACGCCACGGGCAGGGCGTTCGCGCGGCGCGGCTACGTCGGACTGGCCTACTCGGGGCTCGGGTTCGGCAAGTCCGGCTGCCTCATCTCCCTGAACGACCCCCGCATCGACGGAACGGCCGCCTCCGCCCTGGTCGACTTCCTCGCCGGTACCCGCGCCGCCGACGACGGCACCACGGTCGACTACGTGACGGCCGACAGGAGGGGCGACCCGCGCGTCGGCATGATCGGCGGCTCGTACGGGGGCGCGATCCAGTTGGCGACGGCCGCCGTGGACCACCGGGTGGACGCGCTGGTCCCGATGATCACCTGGAACGACCTGGCCTACTCGCTGGCCCCGCAGAACGCCGCCGACCGGGACGTCCCCGGCGTCTTCAAGTGGCAGTGGACCAACGCGTTCTTCCTGATGGGCGAGGGGCAGCCGCTCCTCCAGCCCGCGCTGGACCCCTCCCGAGTCAACCGCCTCCCCTGCCTGCATTTCGTGGACGACGCCTGCGCGACGATCCGCACGCTCAACTCGGGTCGCTACCCCGCCGACACCACCAAGGCGCTGCTCGACTACGCGCGCGGCGTGTCCCCGGTCTCGTACCTGAAGGACGTGAAGGCGCCGACGCTGCTCGTGCAGGGGCAGGCAGACAGCCTGTTCAACCTCAACGAGGCGACCGCCAACTACGAGACGCTGCGCGCGCAGGGCACCCCGGCCAAGATGATCTGGCAGTCCTGGGGCCACAGCGGCGGACGCACCGACCCCGAAAGCGGTGAACTCAACTTCGGTCGGGACAACTTGGAGACCAGCTACGTCGGCAGGCGGATCCTCGCCTGGTTCGACCGCTACCTCCGCCACCACAAGGGCACCGATACCGGACCCGCCTTCGCCTACTACCGCGACTGGACCGACGACCCCGCCACGGCCTACGCCACCGCCCCCACCCTCCCCGGCCTCTCGAAGAAGCTGTATCTGTCCGGCGACGGCAAACTCGTCGACAACGCGAAGAAGGTGGCCAGGGGCAGCCGTACGTACAGCAACTGGCCGTTCCCCACCAGCCACTCCGAGTCCTCCCTCGCCGGGCTCACCGGAGCCTCCGACCCCGCCCCGCGCGACACCCGCGGCACCTACCTCGACTGGACCACGGAGCCGCTGGCCACCGCGACCGATGTCGTCGGCGCTCCGAAGGCGACGCTGAAGGTGATCTCGCCGAGGGCCGAGCGCGCGCAGCGCTCCGCCGACGCCGCCGACAAGCTCGTCCTGTTCGCCAAGGTGTACGACGTCGCGCCGGACGGCACGAAGACGCTCGTGCACCGGCTGGTCGCCCCGGTCCGCGTCCCGGACGTCACGCGCCCCTTCACCGTCACGCTCCCCGGCATCGTGCACCGCTACGAGAAGGGGCACCGCATCCAGTTCGTGATCGCCGCGAGCGACGACGCGTACGGCGGCAACAAGGGGATCAAGCCGGTCACGGTCGCGAGCGCGCCGGGGAAGGCGGGCACGGTGGAGCTGCCCGTCGTCGGCCGGTAGCCCGCCCCGCCGTCACCCGTACGGGCCCCGGCCGCTGCGCGATCGCCCGCTGTCCGCCCATGCTGGGCGAAGAGACGGCGACGGAAGGGTCCACGATGAGCCCGAAGGACAGCGTGAGCTCCGACAAGGGCGGCGGCTCCGGCGCGTTCACCCCGGCCAGGATCGCCGTCCTGGTCCTGGCCGTCGCCGTGGTGGTCTTCATCTTCGAGAACACCCGCGAGGTCAGGATCCGGCTGCTCGTCCCCGAGGTCACGATGCCGCTCTACATGGCCCTCCTGGCGGTCGCCGTGATCGGGGCCGTCTGCGGGGGCTACGCCGTCGGCAGGAGACGTAGATAGGGCTGGCCGCGGTCGTCTGCGTAGGGTGGTTCGATGGCCGCTCACCTGCTCGAAGGACCCCGTGTCGCGCTGCGCCACATCGCCCTCGCCGACGCCGACGAGTTCACCGCGCGGGCCCGCGAGAGCCAGGAGCTGCACCGGCCCTGGCTCTTCCCGCCGCTGACGGGGGAGGCGTTCGCCGCGTACGCGGGACAGCTCGTCGAGGACCCGACGAGGCACGGCCTCCTCGTGTGCGAGCGCGACGGCGGCGCCATCGCCGGGTACATCAACATCAACAACATCGTCCTGGGCGGCTTCCGCAGCGGCACCCTCGGCTACGGCGCCTTCGCGCACGCCGCCCGGCGCGGGCTGATGACGGAGGGGCTCGGGCTCGTCGTCCGGTACGCGTTCGGAACCCTCGGGCTGCACCGCCTCGAGATCAACGTGCAGCCCGGCAACGCCGCGTCCCTCGCGCTCGCCCGCCGCGCCGGTTTCCGCCTGGAGGGCTACTCCCCGGACTTCCTCTTCGTCGACGGGGCCTGGCGCGACCACGAGCGGTGGGCGCTGACCACGGAGATGACCGGCGCCGCCTTTGCGCAATCCTGACCGGGGCGGCCCCTGGTCAGCTCGGCGTCCACCCTGTTCCATGGTCATCGGGGGCGGGCCGCGCCCCGCGACACCGGGAGGCCGCCATGACCGTCGTACGACGCGAGGTACTGACGCTGCCGGGCGCGGCACCGGGCCCGGTCAACCCGCTGCCGCCGCTGCGGCCCCTCACCGAGGCGCACGAGACCTACGAGCTGAACGAGCGGGCCAGGGAGAGCCTGCCCCTCGACATGGCCCGCCAGCTCGGCTACGAGCCGCTGCGCAGCGTCCTGCCCGAACGGATACGTGACGGCTACGGGCGCGACCGGGCGCCCCTCGACCTCGACACCGTCGTCATCGAGAACGACCGCCTGAGGGTGACGGTGCTGCCCGGACTCGGTGGCCGGATCGCGTCCCTGTTCCACAAGCCGACCGGGCGCGAACTCCTCTACCGCAACCCCGTGTTCCAGCCCGCCGCCTTCGCGCTCAACGGCGCCTGGTTCTCCGGCGGCATCGAGTGGAACATCGGCGCCACCGGCCACTCCACGCTCTCCTGCGCGCCCCTGCACGCCGCCCGCACCACCGCGCCCGACGGCACGGAGATGGTGCGGCTGTGGGAGTGGGAGCGCCTGCGCGACCTGCCGTTCCAGGTCGACCTGTGGCTCCCGGAGGGCTCCGACTTCCTCTACGTGGGCGTCCGCGTCCGCAATCCGCACGAGAAGCCCGCGCCCGTGTACTGGTGGTCGAACATCGCCGTGCCCGAGGAGCGCCGGGTGCTCGCCCCGGCGCGCGAGGCCTGGCACTTCGGCTACGAGCGGGCGCTGCGCCGCGTCCCCGTGCCCGAGCACGGCGGCGTCGACCGTACGTACCCCCTGAACAGCGCATACTCCGCCGACTACTTCTACGAGATCGAGGACGGGCGGCGCCGCTGGATCACCGCCCTCGACGACGCGGGGCAGGGGCTCGTCCACACGTCGACGGATGTGCTGCGTGGCCGGAAACTGTTCCTGTGGGGCAGCGGGCGCGGTGGCCGCCGCTGGCAGGAGTGGCTGACCGAGCCCGGCACCGGCGGCTACGCGGAGATCCAGGCGGGCCTCGCGCGCACGCAGCTGGAGCACGTACGGCTGGAGGCGGAGGGCGAGCTGAGCTGGCTGGAGGCGTACGGGCCGCTGGACACCGACGCGGCGGCCGTGCACGCGGCCGATGACTGGGCCGGGGCGGTCGGCGAGGTCGAGACGCGGCTCGAACAGGCGCTGCCGCGCGCCCGCGTCGAAGCCATGTACGACGCGTGGCGGCCGCACGCCGACTCCGAACCGGGGCAGCGGCTCGCCGTCGGGTCCGGGTGGGGCGCGCTCGAAGTGCTGCGTACGGGGTGGAAGCCGGCCGGGACGCCGTTCGACGAGTCGACGCTGGGGGAGGAGCAGGCGCCCTGGCGGGAGCTCCTGGAGACGGGTGTCTTCCCCGAACCGCGCCGGGTCGGCGCGCCCGGGCCCACGCTCACCGCGCCCGCCTGGCGGGACATGCTGGAGACGGCGCCCGCCCGGCCGCTGTCCGAGTACCACCTGGGTGTCGCGCAGTGGCACGCGGGCGACCGCGCGCAGGCCGTGCGGAGTTGGGAGCGCGGCCTCGAACTGGCCGCGTCCGACTGGCCGTTCCTGCGCTGCCTCGCGGTGGCCGACGCCACCGACGGGCACCTGGAGCGGGCCGCCGACCGGTACGCCGAAGCCTTCGACGACCTGTGCGCGGAGCGGCGGGACGCGGGGGAGGCGTGGGTGACGGCGACGGCCGCGCTCGGGCGCGAGGCGATCGAGGCGCTGCTCGCCGTGGACCGGGTCGCCCAGGCGCGGCGCGTCTGGGACGGGCTGCACGCGGCCACGCGGGAGCGCGGCCGGTTCCGCCTCATCGAGGTCCGGCTCCTCCTCGCCGAGGGCGACGTGGAGGCCGCGCGGGGCGTCTTCGAGGCCGGGTTCGAGGTCGCGGACCTGCGCGAGGGCGCCGAGGTGCTCGGCGAGCTGTGGGCGCGCGTCGCACCGGGCGAACCCCTGCCCGCCCGCTACGACTTCCGCAGACGCCCCGCGCCCAAGGACCCGGAGCACCCGGAGGACCGGGAGAGCTAGGACCCGGTCGTCACCTGACGGTCCACGTACTCGAAGATCGAGCCGTCGGGGTGCAGCGCGATGAGGTTGCGCCCCGCCGGGGTGGCGACCGGGCCCGCGACGACCTTCGCGCCCGCCGACATCAGGACCGCGTGCGCCTCGTCCACGTCATGGACGGCGATCGTGGCCGACACCTTGCGCAGCACCTCCAGCTCGTGCTCGGGTCCGCTCATGAGGAGGAAGCAGCCGACGGCGGCGACCGCGACCCCGCCGCGCTCGAAGCGCATCGCCTTGCTGCCCGTGAGCTGTTCGTAGAACGTCACTGAGGACTCCAGGTCCTCGACGCAGACGCGCAGCGTAGTGCCCAGAATCTCCATACGGACGAGCCTAGTTGACGCGCCGTCCGGACGTGATCACTTCCGGCCGCTCGTTACCCGGGACACGGTCCGGGTATCCGGACACCATGGAACGCATCGACCAGCGACTGAGCGACGAACTCACCGGCCAGGTGCGCCGGGCCGTCCAGGAGACGCTGCGGGCCGAGCTGGGCGAGGCCGTGCGGGAGAGCGCCCGCAAGCGCAGGCGCACGGCGACGCTGTACGCGGGCGCCGCCGCGACCGCGCTCTACGCGGGCGCCGCGCTGGCACTGGCCCTTGGCCTTGTCCTCGCCCTCGGGATGCCCGACTGGGCCGCCGCCCTGGTCGTCGCGGCCGTCCTGGGCGTCACCGCGTATGCCTTGCGCCGGGCGGCCCGCCCGAAGCGGCCCACGCTGCCGGCGGCGCCGCCGATGCCGGCGGAGCCCCCGTCGGCCGGCGCCCCGTAGCCGCCGGGGGCGCGGCGCACGTAGTCCGGCGAGCGTAGAACGCCCCCGTTTGGCTGTCCCCGAGCCGGGGGACGCGGGAAGCTCCACCCACCATGTCCCAGGACCGGGACCCGGGATTCGGGAGGAGACCGTGAGCCGCTCGCGTGTTCTGATCGTCGGTGCCGGGTTCGCCGGGTACCGGGCCGCGCGCACCCTGGCCCGGGCCGCGCGCGGCGCCGTACGCCCGTTCGACATCACCGTGCTCAACCCCACCGACTACTTCCTGTACCTGCCGCTGCTGCCCCATGTCGCCGCGGGCAGCCTGGAACCCCGCCGCGTCACCGTGTCGCTGACCGGCACGCTGCCGCCGCGCGTCCGGCTCGTCCTCGGGAAGGCCGACGCCGTGGACCTCGACGCGCGGACCGTGCGCTACACAGGCCCCGAGGGCGAGCGGGGCAGCCTCACGTACGACCGGCTCGTGCTCGCCGTCGGCAGCGTCAACAAACTGCTCCCCGTGCCCGGGATCGCCGAGCACGCGCACGGCTTCCGCAGCCTCGCCGAGGCGCTGTACCTGCGGGACCACGTGACACGCCAGATCGAGCTGGCCGCCGTCGCGTCCGGCCCGGCCGAGGCGCGGGCCCGCCGCACGTTCGTCGTCGCCGGGGCGGGCTACACCGGGACCGAGGTCGCCGCGCAGGGGCAGCTCCTGACCGACGCGCTCGCCCGCGGGCGGGACCGGCCGCGCTGGCTGCTGCTCGACATCGCGCCGCGCGTCCTGCCGGAGCTCGACGAGCGGCTCTCCCGCACCTCGGGCAGGGTGTTGCGGGAACGCGGCGTCGAGGTGCGCACCGGCACGTCCGTCCAGGAGGCGACCAGGGAAGGGGTGCGCTTGAGCGACGGTGAGTTCGTCCCCAGCCGCACCCTCGCGTGGTGCGTCGGCGTCCGCCCGGACCCGCTCGTCGCCGCGCTCGGGCAGCCGATGGAGCGCGGGCGGCTGCTCGTCGACCCGTTCCTCGCCGTCCCCGGACACCCCGAGGTGTACGCGTGCGGCGACGCGGCCGCCGTGCCCGACCTGGAGAAGCCCGGCACGTACACGCCGATGACCGCACAGCACGCCTGGCGGCAGGGGCGCACAGCCGGGCGCAACGTCGCCGCGTCCCTCGGCCGGGGCATGCGCCGCGCCTACCGCCACAAGGACCTCGGCTTCGTCGTCGACCTCGGCGGCGCCCAGGCCGCCGCCAACCCCCTCGGCGTCCCGCTGTCCGGGCCGTTCGCGGGCGCCGTCACCCGCGGCTACCACCTGGCCGCGCTCCCCGGGAACCGCGTCAGGGTCACGGCCGACTGGCTGCTCGACGCCCTGCTGCCCCGCCAGGCCGTGCAGCTCGGCCTCGTCCGCTCCGGCTCGGTCCCCCTGGAGACGGCCGCACCCGAGCCCGCCCGCACCCCCGGCGACGCCCCGAGGACCCCGTCACCCTCCGAAGGAGGCACCACCCCATGACCACCCTCAGCGAGACCCAGCTCCACGAACTGGCCCAGCAGTTGCGGGTCGACGCCGTGCGCGCGGCGGACGCCGCCCAGTCGGGCCACCCGACCTCGTCGATGTCGGCCGCCGACCTGGTGGCCGTGCTCTTCGCCCACCACTTCCGCTACGACTTCACGCGCCCCGCCCACCCCGGCAACGACCGCTTCATCCTCTCCAAGGGCCACGCCTCACCGCTGCTCTACGCCGCGTACAAGGCGGCCGGCGCCATCGACGACGCCGAACTGCTCACCTTCCGTACCCTCGGCAGCCGCCTCGAAGGGCACCCGACGCCGCAGCGCCTGCCCTGGGTGGAGACGGCCACGGGCTCGCTCGGCCAGGGCCTGCCCGTCGGCGTCGGCATCGCCCTCGCGGGCAAGCGCCTCGACCGGACCGACTACCGCGTCCACGTCCTGTGCGGCGACAGCGAACTCGCCGAGGGCTCCATCTGGGAGGCCGCCGAGCACGCCGGGTTCGAGCACCTCGACAACCTCACCGTCACCGTCGACGTCAACCGGCTCGGCCAGCGCGGACCCACCCGGCACGGCCACGACCTCGACGCCTACGCCCGCCGCTTCCAGGCGTTCGGCTGGCACACCATCGAGATCGACGGGCACGACGTGGCCGCCGTCGACCGCGCCTACACCGAGGCCCGCGACACCGCCGGGCAGCCCACCGCCATCCTCGCCCGCACCCTCAAGGGCAAGGGCGTCGCCGCCGTCGAGGACCGCGAGGGCCTGCACGGCAAACCGCTGCCCGACGCCGAGGACGCCATCGCCGAACTGGGCGGCGACCGCGGCGCCCGCGTCGAGATCGCCGCACCGCCCGCCGCCCGCGCCCTGCACTCCGTGCAGAACGGCCACCTCGAACTGCCCCGCTACGAGACCGGCGACGAGGCCGCCACCCGCGACGCCTACGGCTCCGCGCTCACCGCGCTCGGCACCGCCCGCGGCGACGTCGTCGCCCTCGACGGCGAGGTCGGCGACTCCACCCGCGCCGAGTACTTCGCCAAGGAGCACCCCGAGCGGTACTTCGAGTGCTACATCGCCGAGCAACAGCTTCTCGCCACGAGCGTCGGGATGGCGGCGCGCGGCTGGCAGCCGTGGGCGTCCACGTTCGCCGCGTTCCTCACCCGCGCCCACGACTTCGTCCGGATGGCCGCCATCAGCGGCGCCGGGCTCAACCTGACCGGCTCGCACGCCGGCACCGCCATCGGCGAGGACGGGCCCTCCCAGATGGGCCTGGAGGACCTCGCCATGTTCCGGGCCGTGCACGGCTCGACCGTCCTGTACCCGTGCGACGCCAACCAGACCGCACGGCTCGTCGCCGCCATGGCCGACCTGAGCGGCATCCGCTACCTGCGCACCTCGCGCGGGAAGACACCGGTGATCTACCCGCCGGACGAGGAGTTCCCCGTCGGCGGCAGCAAGGTGTTGCGCTCCAGTGACGAGGACCGCGTCACCGTCGTCGCCGCGGGCGTCACCGTGCACGAGGCGCTGCGCGCCGCCGACGAACTGGCGGGGGCGGGCATCGCCGCACGCGTCATCGACCTGTACTCGGTGAAGCCCGTGGACCGCACCACCCTGCGCGACGCCGCCCGGGACACCGGCTGCCTGATCACCGTCGAGGACCACCGCGCGCAGGGCGGCCTCGGCGACGCGGTGGCCGAGGCGTTCGACGACGGCGTGCCCACGCCGCGCCTGGTCCGGCTCGCCGTCCGCCAGATGCCCGGCTCGGCGAAGCCGGAGGAGCAACTGCGGGCCGCGGGGATCGACGCGGCGAGCATCGTGGCCGCCGTCGCACTCCTCGTGGAGCAGGACATCGCGCCCTGACGCACGCGCGTAGTGCGGCAGGACAACGAGCCCTGACGCACGCGCGTAGTGCGGCAGGACATCGAGCCCTGACGCACGCACGTAAAGGAGCATGGGTAAAACCCGTACGCACGGCGGAAGTTGAGGTTTGCCCAGGAACTGAGCGGTGACTCGGATGCCGAGGCTGCCGTGACGCGCCGCGACGTGCGGGGCGGGCCGGACCGCGCCTGACCAGGCGGCGGCCGGCCCGTCGTCGTGTCAGGACCGGGCACCGCACGTCGCGGCCCGCGGCAGCCGGAGCCAGGACCGAGCGCGACCGAACCAGTCCAAGGAGGGCGGCTCCCCATGAGCGTGGTCCCTGCACAGCAATCAGGCGGCGGAGGCGGCACCAGCGGCCTGTACGACGTACTCGAACTCGTGCTTGACCGCGGACTCGTCATCGACGCGTTCGTCCGTGTCTCGCTGGTCGGCATCGAGATCCTGAAGATCGACATCCGGGTCGTGGTCGCCAGCGTCGACACGTACCTGCGCTTCGCCGAGGCGTGCAACCGCCTCGACCTGGAAGCGGGCCCCCACCGCAGCGCCGGGCTGCCGGACCTCATCGGCGGATCGGACGAGTCGAGCGGCGACCGGAACAAGGCCAAGGGGGCGCTGTCCGGCGCCGCCGAGACCCTGTCCGACTCCATCGGCCAAGGCCGCGAGGAGAGCGAGTCCGGGCGCACCCGGCGCCGGAGGGAGCAGGCATGAGCGGCACGTACATCTACGGCATCGCCGCCGCGGGCCACCCCTCGCTCCCGGACGGCATGGAAGGCATCGGCGACCCGGCCTGCAAGGTCAGGCTCGTCGAGGCGGGGCCGCTCGTCGCCCTCGTCAGCGACGCCCCCGACGGGCTGCGGCCCAAGCGGCGCGACCTGCTCGCCCACCAGAACGTGCTCGCCGAGGCGGGCGCAGGCGGCCCCGTCCTGCCCCTGCGCTTCGGCAGCCTCGCGCCCGACGACGAGGCCGTCGCCACCGTGCTCGCCGAACGCGCCGACCACTACCGGGAGCGGCTGGGCGCGCTCGACGGCAAGGTCGAGTACAACGTCAAGGCCCAGCACGACGAAGAGGCCGTCCTGCACCGGGTGATGTCCGAGAGCCCCGAGGTCCGCACCCTGGCCGAGGCCAACCGACGGGCGGGCGGCGGCAGCCACGAGGAGAAGCTCCGCCTCGGCGAGCTGGTCGTGGCCGCGGTGCAGGCGCGCGAGGCGCAGGACGCCGTCGCCGTGCAGCAGCTCCTCGAACCGTCGGCCGAGGCGGTCTCGACGGGTCCGGCGCGCAGCGGGTGGCTCGCCAACGTCTCGTTCCTCGTCGACCGGGCGTCGGCCGAGCACTTCCTCGCGGCCGTCGAGACGGTCCGCCGCGACCACCCGCACCTGGAGCTCCGGGTCAACGGGCCGCTTCCGCCGTACAGCTTCGTCGAACCAGGGCCGTCCGCGCCCGTCGGCGCGGAGTCAGGCACGGAGTCAGGCACTGAGTGAGGCACCCAGTGAGGCACGGGACGACACCAGGCAGACCGGCACAGCTCAGGAGGGGCAAGTGAACCGAGCAGCTCTCGGCCTCGCGGTAGGGGCCGGATACGTCCTCGGGCGTACGAAGAAGATGAAGCTGGCGTTCGCCGTCGGCACGATGGTCGCGGGCAAGCGGCTGAAGCTGAGCCCGAGCGCGCTGGCCGAGTTCGTCACCACGCAGCTCGACAAGAACCCGCAGTTCAAGGAGGTCGGCGACCAGCTGCGCGAGGAGTTGCGCGGCGTCGGCACGGCCGCGACCGGCGCGCTCGTCGAACGCCAGCTCAACGGCCTCGCCGGACGCCTGCACGCGCGGACCCAGGGCGTGCAGGACCGCATCGCGGGCGTCACCCCCGACACGGACGACGTACGGGACGCGGGGGAGCGGGTGAAGGACGGCCTGGGGCGGGGGCGCCGCGGGCGGCAGGAGGAAGAGCAGGAGGAGCAGGAGGGGCGAGACAGGGACGAGGAGCGGGACGGGGACGCCCCGCGCGAGGAGAAGCCCTCGTCGTCGAACGGGCGCGCCCGCAAGACGACGCGCGCGGCGAGCACGGCGAAGAAGGCCCCGGCGAGGAAGAGCACCGCGACCGGGAAGACGACTTCGGGCCGGGAGGCCGCAAAGAAGACGACGGCCGCCAAGAAGACGACGGCTGCCAAGAAGACGGCGTCCGGCGCGACCCGCACCGCGAAGGGGGCGCGCGGCCGTGGCTGACTCCCCGAACCCCACGAAAGCGCTCGGCGGAATGGCGCAGAGCGAGGCCGTCGACCGTCTGAAGGCGGAGTTCCAGAGCTACCTCGCGGCCCAGACCGAACGCATGCTCGTCGGCGTCGGCCGCAAACTGGGCGAGACCACGGTCAAGCTCACCGACATCGCCGAGGGCAACAGCCCCGGATTCGCCAAGCTCGCGCTCGACGGCGGCCGCAAGATCGCCGAGGGCAAGAGCCCCATGCGCGCCGCGGTCGAACTGGGCGCGGGCCGTCTCAAGGACAAGGCCGTCGGCGCGTTCAAGAGCCTCGGCGGCGGGGGCGGGCGCAAGCGCGGCGCGGGCAACAAGCCCACCGTCATCCTGGAGTTCGTCGACATCGGCGTGGACCTGCGCACGGCCTACGACCAGTGGACGCAGTACCAGGAGTTCTCCACCTTCGCCAAGGGCGTCAAGAGCGCGAGCCGCGCCGACGACACCACCTCCGACTGGCAGCTCAAGGTGTTCTGGTCCAACCGCAGTTGGAAGGCGCACACCACCGAGCAGCTTCCCGACGACCGGATCCAGTGGACCTCCGAGGGCGCCAAGGGCACGACGAAGGGCATCGTCTCCTTCCATCCGCTGGCCGACCGCCTCACCCGGGTCCTGCTGATCATCGAGTACTACCCGAAGGGCCTCTTCGAGAAGACGGGCAACATCTGGCGCGCCCAGGGCCGCCGCGCCCGCCTCGACCTCAAGAACTTCGCCCGCTTCGTGACGCTCCGCGGTGAGGCGACCGACGCGTGGCGCGGCGAGATCCGCGACGGCGAGGTGGCCAGGACCCACGAGGACGCCCTGGAACAAGAGCAGGAGCAGGACCAGGAAGAGGGCCGGGAGCACGAACTCCAGGAGAAGAGCGACGACGACACGTACGAGGAGGAGTACGAGGGCGCGGACGAGGAGGAGGGCGAGCCGGAGGACGAGGAGCCGGAGTACGAGGACGAAGCCGACGAGCCGGACCGCCGCCCGGCACACGCAGGCGCCGCCCGCCGCTGACCGGGCCCGCCCCGCCCAGCGGCCACGCCGCGCTGCGTGCGGAGGCCGACGCGGGCACGCTCCGCCCACCGGCGGAGGCGCCCAAGACATCGGCGCCTCCGCCGGTGGGCCGCCCGAGAACCGTGCCGCGCGTAATCCGACCGCCGGGCACCACGCCCGGCGGCCGCATCACGTACGACGCGGGCCCCCCGCCACGGCAGCCCGCCCGCGCGTGTCCGGCTCCCGCCCGCTGCGCGCCCCGCCCGCTCGACCGAGCCGCCACGGTGTCGGCGCCTTCGCCGGGGCACCCGATGACCGCGTCGCGCGTGATGCGACCGCCGGGCACCACGCCCGTGATCGCCGCAGGTACGACGCGGGCCCCCGCCACGGCAGCCCGCCCGCGCCTGTCCGGCTCCCGCCCGCTGCGCGCCCCGCCCGCTCGACCGAGCCGCCACGGTGCCGGCACCTTCGCCGGGGCACCCGATGACCGCGTCGCGCGTGATGCGACCGCCGGGCACCACGCCCGGCGGCCGCCTCAGGTACGACGCGGGTCCCGCCATGGCAGCCCCGCCTGCTCGGCCATAGCGCCCGAACCATGTGCGGCCCGGGGCCCCGCCGCGGCAGCCCCGCCCGCTCGGCCATGGCACCCGACCCATGTGCGGCCCGGCGCCCCGCCACGGCAGGCCCGCCCGCTCGGCCAAGGCGCCCGAACCATGTGCGGCCCGGGGCCCGCCACAGGAGCCCCGGGCCGCGCATGTCCGGGTCACCCAGCGGCAGCGTTTTTGCGGCACAGGAGTTCCCCGTGCAGTACCGCGAACCACGCGTCCTCGTGCCGGGCCCAGTCCCGCCACGCCTCGGACACCGCCGTGAGCTGGTCGGGGGTCGCGTGGCCGCCGTTCGTGGCGCGGTCCGCGTAGGCCGAGGCGACGGTGCGGTCGGCCCACAGGCCGCTCCACCAGGCGATCTCGTCGGGGGCCGCGTAGCACCACGTACCGGCCGTCGCGGTGATGTCCGACGCCGCGAACCCGGCGCGCAGCGCCCAGGACTTGAGGTGGCGGCCCGCGTCCGGTTCGCCGCCGTTGGCGCGGGCCACGCGGCGGTACAGGTCGAGCCAGTCCGTCATGCCCGGCGTCTGCGGGTGCCAGGTCATCGCGGCGTAGTCGGAGTCGCGTACGGCGATGATGCCGCCCGGCTTGGTGACGCGCCGCATCTCGCGGAGGGCCTGGACGGGGTCGCCGACGTGCTGGAGCACCTGGTGGGCGTGGACGACGCAGAACGTGTCGTCGGGCCAGTCGAGGGCGTGCACGTCGGCGGTGGTGAACTCGACGTTGGTCAGGCCCCGTTCGGCGGCCGTGGCCCGCGCCCGGTCCAGGATGCCGGGGGCGTGGTCGGCGCCGGTGACGTGGCCGTCCGGGACCAGCGCCGCGAGGTCCGCGGTGATCGTGCCGGGGCCGCAGCCGATGTCCAGGATCCTCATGTGCGGCTTGAGCGAGCCGAGCAGGTAGCCCGCCGAGTTGGCGGCGGTGCGCCAGGTGTGCGAACGCAGCACGGACTCGTGGTGGCCGTGGGTGTACACGGCGGTCTCCTGCGACGAGGGCATGATCCGATCCCTTCACGGTGCGACGACGCGCCCGGGGCGAACGCCCCGGGCGACGACATCAACGTACGCCGCCCGGCCGGATCGTGAGATACCCGTCTTGAATGATGGACGCGGGGTCGCGTCACAGTATGGTCAGCGGGCGGTACACGCGCAGCGCCTCGTGCATCTTGTCCACCGTCAACTCCCGCCCGCACTCGATGACCTCACCGTCGAACGCGAGCGGCGTCCCCGGCGAGATGCCGTCCACGTGCAGCTTGGTGAGCCGGGTCGCGGAGTGGAACGGGGAGCGGGAGAGCGGCCCGGACAGCGCCGCCGCGAGGAGCCGTACGCCGGGCAGGCGTCCCGCGCTGACCGTGCGGACGTCGAGGAGACCGTCGGCCAGGTCCGCGCGGCGGCCTGCCGTCAGACCCATGCGCCGGTAGGTGCAGTTCCCGGCGAACAGCAGCCACAGCGGGCGCTTCTCACCGTGGACGTGGACTTCGAGCGGGTGGTCGCGGCGGAGCACGTGCACGGCTCCTACGACATCGGCCAGGCGGCCGCCGATCCGGCCGGACCAGCGTTCGCGCTCGCGCACCAGTTCCGGGTAGACGCCGAGGCTGAAGGTGTTGAGGAAGATGCCGGACGCCTTGTCCGAGCGGAACCGGCCGACGTCGACCGCGACCGCGTCCCCGCCGACGACGGCCCGGACGAGATCGCCCGCGTCCTCGATGCCGAGGTCGTACGCGAAGTGGTTGAGGGTGCCGCCGGGCAGCACGGCGAGCGGCAGCTTGTGCTTCAGGGCCACCTGCGCGGCCGTGTTGACCGAGCCGTCGCCGCCCGAGATGCCGAGCGCGCGGGCGCCCTTGGCCGCCTTCTCAAGGGCCTCCGGGATCTCGGCGCCCTCGCACTCCACGAACTCGGCGAGCGGCAGCGCGTCCCGCAGCACCTTGACCCGTTCCGGCGTGCCCGCCTGCGTGTTCACGACCATGACCAGGCCCTCGCCGTCGGGGAGCGCGGGCACGTCCTCGACCAGCGGGCGCCCCGGGGACGGCATCTGGTCGCGGGTCGGCACCAGGCCCCGTACGGCGAACGCGGCGCCCACCCCGAGCGCCGCGCCCGCGATCACGTCACCGGGGAAGTGCGCGCCCGTGTAGACGCGCGAGGCCGCCACCGAGAACGCGACGGGGGCGACGACCGCGCCCCAGCCCCGCGACTCCAGGGCGACGCCCGTCGCGAACGCCGCCGCCGACGCCGAGTGCCCCGAGGGGAACGACGTCGTGAACGGTTGCCGCTTCAGCCGGCGCACTATCGGCACCGCGTCGAGCGCGGGCCGCGACCTGCGCACCGACCGCTTTCCGATCGTGTTGATGGTGGCGGACGCGACCGCCAGTGAGGCGATGCCGCGCATGGCGGCCCGGCGGGCGCGCGGCGAGCCGGTCGCCGCGAGCGCGGCGCCCACGCCGAACCACAGCACACCGTGGTTGGCGGCCTTGCTCAGGGCGGGCAGGACCCGTTCGGCGCCGGGCCAGCGGCGCTCGGCGGCGGTCTCGAACAGGCGCATGTCGAGGGAGGCGAGTCGGCCGCGCAGGGAGGGCCCGGGGCGCGGCGCTTCCTCCGCGGCTCTCGGCAGCTTGGAGATGTCGAAGTCGGCACACATGCCACGACGACTACCCCGCCGCAGGGGCCGCACCCAGCCGCGCACCCGCTATTCGTTTGCCCGTCACCCGCACAGCCGTCCAGAATGCGGAACCATGGGACATCTGGAAGCCGCGCACCTCGAGTACTACTTGCCGGACGGGCGGGCGCTGCTCGGTGACGTCTCCTTCCGTGTCGGCGAGGGCGCGGTCGTCGCCCTGGTCGGGCCGAACGGGGCGGGCAAGACGACGCTGCTGCGGCTCATCTCCGGCGAGCTCCAGCCGCACGGCGGCTCCGTCACGGTGAGCGGCGGGCTCGGCGTGATGCGCCAGTTCGTCGGCTCCGTGCGCGATGAGACGACCGTCCGCGACCTCCTCGTCTCCGTGTCGTCGCCGCGCATCCGCGAGGCCGCGCGGGCCGTCGACAAGGCCGAGCACGCGATCATGACGGTCGACGACGAGGCCGCGCAGATGGCGTACGCGCAGGCGCTCGCCGACTGGGCCGAGGCACAGGGGTACGAGGCGGAGACGCTGTGGGACATGTGCACCACGGCCGCGCTCGGCGTCCCCTACGACAAGGCGCAGTTCCGCGAGGTGCGCACGCTCTCCGGCGGTGAGCAGAAACGACTCGTCCTCGAAGCGCTCCTGCGCGGCCAGGACGAGGTCCTCCTCCTCGACGAGCCGGACAACTACCTCGACGTGCCCGGCAAGCGCTGGCTGGAGGAGAAGCTCCGCGAGACCCGCAAGACCGTTCTGTTCGTCTCCCACGACCGCGAGCTGCTCGCCCGCTCCGCCGAGAAGATCGTCAGCGTCGAGCCGGGCCCCGGCGGCGCCGACGCCTGGGTGCACGGCGGCGGCTTCGCCACCTACCACGAGGCGCGGCGCGAGCGCTTCGCCCGCTTCGAGGAGCTGCGCCGCCGCTGGGACGAGAAGCACGCCCAGCTGAAGAAGCTCGTGATCAACCTGCGCCAGGCCGCCTCCGTCAGCCACGAGATGGCGTCCCGGTACGCCGCCGCGCAGACGAGGCTCCGCAAGTTCGAGGAGGCCGGGCCGCCGCCGGAACCGCCGCGCGAGCAGGACATCACCATGCGCCTCAAGGGCGGCAGGACCGGCATCCGGGCCGTGACCTGCGAGAACCTTGAGCTGACCGGTCTGATGAAACCGTTCGACCTGGAGGTCTTCTACGGGGAACGGGTCGCCGTCCTCGGCTCGAACGGCTCGGGCAAGTCGCACTTCCTGCGCCTGCTCGCGGGCGACGACTCGGTGGCGCACACCGGGAACTGGAAGCTCGGCGCCCGCGTCGTCCCCGGCCACTTCGCCCAGACCCACGCCCACCCCGAGCTCCAGGGCCGCACCCTCCTCGACATCCTGTGGCGCGACCACGCCAAGGACCGCGGCGCCGCCTCGTCCCTGCTGCGCCGCTACGAGCTGACCGCGCAGGCCGAGCAGAAGTTCGAGCGCCTCTCGGGCGGCCAGCAGGCCCGCTTCCAGATCCTGCTGCTCGAACTGGAGGGCGCCACCGCGCTGTTGCTCGACGAGCCCACCGACAACCTCGACCTGGAGTCCGCCGAAGCGCTCCAGGAGGGCCTGGAGGCGTTCGAAGGCACGGTCCTCGCCGTCACCCACGACCGCTGGTTCGCCCGCTCCTTCGACCGCTACCTCGTCTTCGGCACCGACGGCAAGGTCCGCGAGACGCAGGAGCCGGTCTGGGACGAACGGCGGGTGGAACGGGCACGCTGACCGTCCCCGCACGATCGTCGACCGGTCGTACGCCGCCCGGTCGTACGCCGCCCGGTCCGTACGCCGACAGGCCCTAGCCCGCCCCGGCCGAGCCCGCGCGCGGGTCCGGGCGGTGGGCGGGGCCCGGGGCGTGCCGGGGCGGCGGGGGGAGCAGGTCGGTCATGCGGACGATGCCGACCGCGCGGCCCCCCTCCACCACCGCCAGGCGCCGCACCGCGTGCTCCCGCATCAGCGCCGCCGCCGCGCTCACCACCGTCTCCGGGCCCACGACAACCGTCGCCGGGGTGCACACCGCGTGCGCGCTGACCGTCAGCGGGTCCGCCCCCTCGGCGACCGCGCGCACCGTGATGTCCCGGTCCGTCAGCACCCCGAGGACACGGCCGCCCTCCGCGACCAGGACGTCACCGATGTCCTGCGCCCGCATCAACTGGGCTGCCTCGACGAGCGACGCCTCCGGGCGCACCGCCGCCGCGCCCGGCCTCATGACTTCCCTCACCAGATCGGCCATGGCTGTGGGCCCCTCCGCCCTCGGACGTGCCCGGCCGCCTCGGCCGGGCAACACGGTGCCCGGCGCAGTACCCCTCGGTCGAAGGGTTATGCGTTTGCTCCCTCGATTGGAGGGCAGGCGTAGGACAGTGCTTCGGACTGGAGGCACGTCCGTGGGAGAGATACCGCCCGGTATCGACCCCGGGTGTGCCCGTGGCCGTGTAGCGACGCGCGCGACTCCCTCTCCCTCGGTGACCACCGAACCCCAAAGCACCTCCAGGGGAGTTGCGATCCATGCGTACGCGCACCAGCGCACCCGTGAACCCGGTGAAGCCCGGCCGACGCCATCCGCACGACGACGCGCCCGACACGGCCGAAGCGTTCGCCAAGCTGTCCGACATGCCCGACGGACCCGACCGCGACCAGCTCCGGCACGGCGTCGTCGAGGCCTGGCTGCCCATGGCCGAGCGCCTCGCCGGCCGCTTCCGCAACCGCGGCGAGTCCTACGACGACCTGCGCCAGGTCGCCGCGATGGGCCTCGTCAAGGCCGTCGACCGCTACGACCCCGCGCGCGGCAACGCCTTCGAGAGCTACGCCGTGCCCACCGTCACCGGCGAGATCAAGCGCCACTTCCGCGACCACATGTGGACGCTGCACGTGCCGCGCCGCGTGCAGGACCTGCGCAACCGGGTCCGGTTCGCACAGCAGGAGCTGGCCGGGAACATCACGGGGCGCGCCCCGACCGTTCCCGAGATCGCCGAGCACGCCGACCTGACCGAGGACGAGGTGGCCACCGGCCTGGAGGCCCTGGAGAGCTTCACCGCCCTCTCGCTCGACGCGGAGCTGCCGGGCAGCGACGACGGCTACTCGCTCTCCGACGCCCTCGGCGGCGCCGACCCGGCCCTCGACACCGTCATCGACCGCGAGGCCGTCAAACCGCGCATCGCGGCGCTGCCGGAACGGGAGCGGCAGATCCTCTACATGCGCTTCTTCGGCGACATGACGCAGAGCAGCATCGCCGAGCAGCTCGGCATCTCGCAGATGCACGTCTCGCGGCTGATCTCGCGCTGCTGCGACCGGCTGCGGGACGAGGTGCTCGCCGACGCGGCCTGAGCCGTCCGCGTACGTCATCAACATCCGCGTACGTCATCTGCGCATCGCCAGCGCCACGTGGCGTGACATCACGTCCACGGCCCGCGCCTCCGCCAGGGAGAACGCGGGCCGCCCCGCGGACCGGAACAGGGTGAGCACGCCCTGCACCGGTTCGCCGGGCGCCGCGACCAGCGGCACGCACAACAGGGACGTCACGTCCGCGCGGACCAGGACCGGCGCGCCCGACGCGTCCTCGCCCAGCGCCCCCGGGTCCTCCGGACGCACCAGCAGCGCCGGTGAACCGCCGCGCGCCGCCTCGACCACGAGGGGGCTCGCCGCGGGGTCCTGAGCGGCGATGTCGCGGAGCGCGTCCGCGTCGGCGCCGAGCACGGCCGTACGGACCACGCGCGCGGCGCCCCGGTCCGCGATCACCCAGTCCGCGAACCGCCCGTACAGCGTCCGCGCGGCGCGGCGCAGCGCCTCGTCCGGGTCGCCGACAGGAGCGCCGATCAGCTCACGCGCCATCAGGTCCACGAGGTCCAGCAGCGCCGTGTGGCGTGTCGCCTCCGCCAGGTCGGGGACCGACCCCGTGCCCGGCGGCGGGGGCGCCACGGGCGGGTCGTCGCCCTCGGGCTGCAACAGGACCAGCACGGTGGTGTGCCGCTCGCTGCCCGGACGCAGGCCCGTCAGGGAGGTCCTGATCGCCGCCCGCGGATTCTGCTGGAGGTGCACCGTCAGACCCCGGTCGCCCTCGCCCCGCGCCACCGCCGCCACCTGCGACCGCAGCGCCGCCCGGTCGGCGTGCGCCAGGAACCCGGTCAGCGGGCGGCCCGTGGCGTACCCGGCCCGTACGCCGGTCAGCGTCGTCGCCGCGAAGTTCAGACGGCGCACCACCGACTCGCGGTCCACGAGCGCCACCGCAAGCGGCAGCCGCTGGAACACGGCCCGCAGCAGTTGCTGCTCCTGCCGGTCGGCGGCCGCCGTACGGCTCGGGCCGGTCTCCGCGGCCCGCGTCCTCTCCTGCCGGGGCCAGAGCCGGCGCACGGCGTGGTCGAGTTCGAAGAGGGCGGCGTCGAGCACGGCGGGCAGTTCGTGCGCGGGACAGGCGCGGGCCGCCTTCAGCTCCGCGACACGGCGCGCGAAGTCCGTGAGTTCCTCACCGAAGTCACCGAAGTACTCCATCCGCGGCATGCCGCGAACCTATCCCGCGCGGCTGTTTTCCGGGACGGACCCGGGGCAAGCGCGGTAGGTAGTGGGAGGAGGCGCGCCGATGCGACAGCCCTTGCCGAAGCCACTGGACCACCTGACCCGGGACACGCCGCCGTCGCGGCTGCCCACGCGCAGGCTCGCGGAGCTCGCCGAAGGCGCCGCCACCTGCATGCCGGACTGCTGCGGGGCCGTGGCCACGGCCTCCGACGGCGGCGAGGAGCGGCCCGCCGCCGCGACCCACCCCGACCTGGCCGCCCTCGTCACCGTGCAGCGCGCCTGCGGCGAGGGGCCGATCCCGGCGGCCGAGGCGGCGGGCACGCCCGTCGACGCCGCCGACCTCCTGGTCGACGAGCGCTGGCCGCGCTACCGGGCCCTCGCGCTCGACTCCGGGGTGCGCTCCAGCGTGACCATGCCGTTCCACGCCGCCGGTCTCACCGTCACCCTCAGCCTCTACAGCTTCCGCCCCGGCACCCTGCGCGACGCCCCGCGCGGCCCCGTCCGCGCCCTCGGCGACCTGGCCGCCACCAGCCTGGCCCGCGACCGCTCCTACCAGGCGGCCCTGACCGAGCTGGACCAGTTGGGCGCCGCCCTGCGCAGCCGACCCGTCGTCGACCAGGCGTGCGGCATCGTCATGCACGTCCTGGTCTGCGACGCGGACGAGGCGTTCACGGTCCTGCGCCGCGTCTCCCAGTCCACCAACCGCAAGCTCTCCGAGGTGGCCGCGGCGGTGGTGGACCGCCGGGGGCGCGGCCTGGAACGCGAATTCGCGGCGCTGACGCACTGACCCGCCCGGCTCGTACGCGGCCGACGCCGGGACCGTCCCACCTCACCGCCCGTCACCCGTTCGGCCCAGCACCCGTACCGGCCCCCTGGCCGCTCCCCCTTCCCTCGGGTACGCGTAAGGGAGGAGACACGGCGCGCGCGGACCGCCGTCCGGATGTGACGCTGGGGGAGTGGCCCCGCGACGGGCGCGGCGGTGAGACACGGCACGGAGGCGGTATGCGGCCATCGGACCCCACGGCCCCGGCAACGCGGGCGGACGGGGCGCGCAGGGCCGGCGCCGAGGGGCGCGGGCCGGTGCGGTTCGGACCGGCCCTGCCCGAGCCGGGGCTCCCCGTGCTGCCCGAGGTGGCCGCCGTCGTCGCGGGCGCGGCGGGGCGGCCGCACCCCGAGCCCGCCGGGGGAGCGCCCACCCTCCTCGAAGCGGCGCGCGGACACTGGGAGCGCCGGGGGCTCGCCCCCGAACACGGGCGGATCGTCGCGGCGCCGGGCGGCGCGGCGCTGCTGCTCGCCCTCACCGCCGCGCTGGGCGGCGACGTCCTCGTCCCGCGGCCCTGCCCCGCATGGTGGGCGCCGCAGGCCCGGCTGCTCGGACGCGAGGTGTTCCCCGTCGCCACGCCCGCCGAGTGCGGAGGCGTGCCCGATCCGTACGCCCTGCTGGAGACCGTCCGGCGGGTCCGGGCCGAGGGCGGCGACCCGCGCCTGCTCGTCCTGTCCGTCGCCGACGACCCGACCGGGACCGTGCCGCCGCCCGAAGTGCTGCACGAGGCCGTGGAGGCCGCGGCCGGCGAGGGCCTGCACATCGTCAGCGACGAGACATGGCGCGACACCGTGCACCCGGGGCACCCCGGCACGGGCACCGTCCTGTTCAGCCCCGCCGAGATGTTCCCCGACCGGGTCACCGTCGTCACCGACCTCGCCGGAGGCCACCTGCCGCCCGCGCTGCCCGCCGCCTGCGCCCGCTTCGCGCCGACCGCGCACGGCGAGCGGCTCGCCGACCGTGCCCTGGACTTCCTCACCGCGACGGGCGCCGTCCTCGCCGCCCCCGTCGCGGCGGCGGCGACCTACGTCCTGCACGAGCCCGAGGCCGTCACCGCCCACCGCTCCCTCGCCGTCGCGCTGCACGGCGCCCTCGCCGCCGCCGCACACCGCGCCGTACTCGCCGGAGGCGGACTCGCGCTGCCGCCCCGCGCGGGGCGCCACCTCTACGTCGACCTGGACCCCCTGCGGCCCGCGCTCACCGAACGCGGCGTCACGGACGCCCAGGACCTGGAGGACTTCCTGTCCGAACGCCTCGGCATGGCGGCGCCCGGCGGCCACCGCTTCGGCGACGACCCCGCCGCGCTGCGCGTCCGCCTGTCCACCGGCCCCCTCCTCGGATCAACCCCCGACGAGTGCACCGCGTCCCTCACCGCGCGGGAACCACTGCGACTGCCGCACGTCGCCATGCAGGTGAACAAAGTCACGGCGGTGCTCGGGGAGTTGTCCGGCGAGGGACGGGAGGATCAGCGATGACGCAGGCGTCCGAACCGAGGACAGGGCGGCAGGGCGATGCCGCCGGGGCCGTGCGGCCCCTCGCCGAGCCGCGGCCGCTCGGCGGGGGAAGCGCCGTCGAGGCGCCGCCGCGCCGCTGGCCCCGCTCGTTCGCCGACCGGCTGACCGCGCCGCTGCCAGGACTACGCGCCTTCGCCCGGTTCGCCCGCGAAGGCGCGCTGCGGCCCCGCAAGGACGGACTCGCCGACATACCGCGCCTGCCGTACGCGCCCGGACCGCTGCCCGAGGTCGACACCCGTACCACCGCCGTCACCTGGGCGGGGCACGCCAGTTGGGTCATCCGGACCGGCGGTCTCACCGTGCTCACCGATCCGGTGTGGTCGCGCAGAATTCTCGGCACCCCGGCCCGGATCACACCGGTCGGCGTCGCCTGGAGCGCGCTGCCGGCCGTCGACGCCGTCGTCATCAGCCACAACCACTACGACCACCTGGACTGGCCCACCCTCAGACGCCTGCCGCGCACCACCCCCGTCCTCGTCCCCGCCGGGCTCGGCCGCTGGTTCACCCGGCGGGGCTTCACCCGCGTCACGGAGCTCGACTGGTGGGAAGCGGCCGAACTCGACGGCGTCCGCTTCGACTTCGTGCCCGCCCACCACTGGTCCAAGCGGACCCTCACCGACACCTGCCGGAGCCTGTGGGGTGGCTGGGTCCTCACCGAGCCGGGCGGGCAGCGGGTCTACTTCGCGGGCGACACCGGGTACGGGCGCTGGTTCGCCGAGATCGGGCGCCGGTACCCCGGGATCGACCTGGCGCTGCTGCCGATCGGGGCGTATGCGCCGCGGTGGTGGTTGCGGGACGTGCACTGTGACCCCGAGGAGGCGGTGCGGGCCGCGCGGGATGTGGGGGCGCGGCGGATGGCACCCATGCACTGGGGGACGTTCCTGTTGTCCGCCGAGCCGGTCATGGAGCCTCTCTCGCGGGTGCGGGTGGCTTGGGAGCGGGCGGGGTTGGCCCGGGACGCCCTCTGGGACCTCCCGATCGGGGCGTCCCGGGTTCTGCCCTCTTGAGGGGCCTTGTCGGGTGCTGCCCTGGGCACGGAGGCGCGGGCCTCTGCGCCTGATCTCTCGGCTGCGGCTCCGTCGTGGTCGGTCGCGCAGTTCCCCGCGCCCCTTGGGGTGGTTGCGCTCCTGGTTTGGGTGCCGCGCCGTGGTGGCTGCTCGCGCAGTTCCTCGCGCCCCTGAGGGGCGCACCTGCGCTTCGGCTGCGGCGCCGTGGTGGTTGGGCGCGCAGTTCCCCGCGCCCCTGACGGTGCGCTCCCACGAGTTCCTGGAGCGGGCCCTGACCGACCGCAGCCGCAACGTCCGCCGGCTGCCGCGTCATCGTGGTTGATCGCGCAGTTCCCCGCGCCCCTTGGGGGTGGTGTGCGCTCCTGATTTGGCCGTCGCGCCGTTGTGGTTGATTGCGCCGTTCCGCGCGCTCCTAAGGGCCCGCGCCTGCCATTCGTCTGCGGCGCCGTGGTGGTTGATCGCGCAGTGCCCCGCGCCCCTTGGGGGTGGTGTGCGCTCCTGATTTGGCCGACGCGCCATCGTGGCTGATCGCGCCGTTCCCCGCGCCCCTGAGGGGGCGCACCTACCATTCGGCTGCCGCGTCGTCGTGGCTGGTCGCGCCGTTCCCCGCGCCCCTGAGGGCGCGCGTCTTCCCCGCGCGCCCCCCACCGGCCCCCCTCAAGCGTGCTGGCTGCCCGCCAAGCGGCGGACCTTGCGCCAGGCCGCCGGGGTTGCGCTGATTGTTACCGTGAGGAGGATCGCTGCCAGTACCCCCTGCCAGGGCTCTTTGAAGAGGGAGCCGCCCAGGATGCCGATGATTTGGTACGTGAGGGCCCATGCCAGGCACGCGGGTATGTCGCCCCGGGCGAATTGGCGCAGTGGCATTTTCGACATGAGGCACGCCAGCATGACCGGGATGCGGCCGGCGGGGACGAGGCGGGAGAGGACGAGGACCATGACGCCGTGGTCGGCGAGTTTGTCCTGGGCCTGTTCGAGGCGGTCCTGCGGGGCCCGGGAGCGGAGCGCCTCCAGCCAGCGCGAGCCGTTCTTGGAGTGCATGCCGCGCCGCCCGAGCCAGTACAGCGCGATGTCCCCGAGGAACGCGGCGAGCGAGGCCACGCCGAACAGGAGAAGGAGGGAGAAGGGCGCGGTCTGGTGGAAGGCGACCACCGCCGCCGAGCTGACCAGCGCACCCGTCGGGATGACCGGGACCAGCGCCCCGAGGGCGACGAGCAGGAACAGCGTCGGGTACCCGGCCACCTGCTGGGTCGTCTCCGTCGGCACCACCCCGGCGACGGCGGCGAGCATCATCCGGCCACCTCCGGCCGGACGCTCTCCCCGTGCGCGAGCTGATGCACCGCCACGTCCGGCGCCCGCAGCGCCGCCTGCCGCACGAACTCCTCGCCCGGCGTGTGGAACTCGTGCGGGCGCACCGCGTCCAGCCCGATCGGCCAGTACGTCCCGTAGTGCACCGGTACCGCGCTGCGCGGCGCGATCCTGGCGAGGGCCTCGGCGGCGCGCGCCGCGTCGAGGTGGTGCGGCCCGAGGTGCGGCCCCCATCCGCCGACCGGTAGCAGCGCCACGTCCACGTCCCCGACGGCCTTCGCCATGTCGTCGAAGAGACCGGTGTCGCCCGCGAAGTACGTACGGGCCTCACCGCTGATGACGTAGCCGAGCGCGGGCGAGCGCTGCGGGCCGACGGGCAGGCGCCGCCCGTCGTGCGAGGCGTGCACCGCCCGTACCGAGACTCCACCCGCCTTGACGACCGCGCCTGGCTCGACCTCCATGATGTCCAGCGCCCGCAGCCGTCGCAGGCCCGGCACGGAGCGCGTCGCGCCGCGCGGCACGAGCACCCGCGTCCCCGGCGCGAGCCGGCCGAGCGAGGGCAGGTGGAGGTGGTCGGCGTGGAGGTGCGAGACGAGCACCACGTCGGCGCGGGCGGCGCTGGGCGGCGGCGGGGCGCCCCGGCGGCGCCGCAGATGGGCGAGGCGCCGGGCGAACAGCGGATCGGTGAGCACCCTTGTGCCCGCGTCCTCCACCGTGCAGGTGGCGTGCCCCCACCAGGTGATCTCCACCGGCACCCGATGCCTCCTTACGTGCGACTGCCTTGAGCGTACGTGCAGGAGTAGGGTCGGGCCGAAAGTTGAGGTGAGGGGGACACCATGGGCGTACCCGACGGCGGGGCGGGCGAGACCGGCGAGGCGGTGCGGGTGGCGGCGATCGCCAGCCTGATCCCGCTGGAGGAGCTGGACGCCGATCCGTTCCTGGTGGACTCGCGCAGCCAGCACGCGATGTGCGCCCGCTGGGCGGCCGAGCGCGGCTACGTAGTGACGCGGGAGCTGCTCGTGCACGGGGTCCGCCCGGACCACGACATCCTGTGGGCGGACGTCGAGGCGGACCGGATCGATGTCTTCGTCGCCCCGTGCGACCGTGTCTTGCACGCGGCGCTCCGCTCGGTCGACGCGTTCTCGGCGGAGTGCGCGCGGCGCGGGGTGCGCCTGGAGACGGCGGGGCTCGCGGAGCCCTCGTACGACACGGAGATGAAGGCGCGGGTGCATCGCAGGCTGTCGATGCCGACGGCGGGTTACGACGGCCGCTGACAGTGGATGACGGGCGCTGTCCGTTGTTGACAGCCGTGTCACAAGGTCCCCAAATCGTGTGAAACCCTGGCCGACGACGAACAGAGCACCACAGCAGTACAGGGGCGAGGGGAGCGGGGACCGTGGCCGCAGGCCGATGGAGGCGCGCGGCGAGCACCGCGTGGCGTTCGCTGACGGTCTGGGCCGCGTCCACCCTGACCATGCTGATCATGGCCGGAATCCTGCCGGACTTCCAGCTCCAGTCCGACACGGGCGACAGCGCCAGCCGCATCGCCACCACGGCCGCTCTCGGCGCGGGCGCCTTCGGCCTCCTGTCCGCGCTGGTCTGGCCCCTGCTCGTCCGCGCGCTGCTCCTCGTCCCGGCGCTCGTCCTCGGCCTCGCCGTGTTCTTCCTGAACGGGGCCCTGCTCCTGTTCGCCCTGCACCTCATCCCCGACAACCGGGGCGAGGTCAGCCCGGAGACGGCCGTCGTCGTCGCCGCGGTGATGTCCGCCGTGGCCTCCGCGACGGGCGGTGCCCTGGCCGTCCGGGACGACGATGCCTACCGGCGGCGCCTGTACCGGCTCGCGGACCGAAGACGCCGCGCGGCCGTCGGACAGGGGGCGGCCGCCGCGGGTCCGCCCACGCCCGGCACCGTCTTCCTCCAGCTCGACGGCGTCGGCCACGAGCTGCTCTGCCGTGCCGCCCGCGACGACGTGATGCCCACCGTCGGCCGCTGGCTGCGCGACGGACAGCACCGCCTGACCCCGTGGCGCACCGACTGGTCGAGCCAGACCGGCGCCAGCCAGCTCGGCATCCTGCACGGCTCCAACCACGACGTCCCCGCCTTCCGCTGGTACGAGAAGGACACCGGCGAGATCCAGGTCTCCAACCGGCCGACCAGCGCCGCCGAGCTCCAGCGCCGCGCCATAGAGCGCACCGGCGACGGCGGGCTCCTCACCGTCGACGGCGCCAGCCGCGGCAACCTCTTCAGCGGCAGCGCCGAAGAAGTCGCGCTCGTCCTGTCCGTGGCCGCCCGGCGCGGCAAGGAGAACCGCTCACGGGCCGGCTACTTCGCCTACTTCTGCGACCCGGCCAACGCCGTGCGCACCGCCCTGTCCTTCTGCGCCGAGGTCGGCCGCGAGATCGGCCAGTCCGTGGCCGCCCGCGTCCGCCGTGAGCGCCCGCGCGTGGGACGCGGCGGGCTCTATCCGTTCATCCGCGCCTTCGCGACCGTCGTCGAGCGGGACGTCGTGGTCGCCGCCGTCATCGGCGACCTCCTCGCCGGGCGGACCGCCGTCTACGCCGACCTCGTGGCCTACGACGAGGTGGCCCACCACTCCGGACCGTTCAGCCGCGACGCCCGCAAGGTCCTCGAACGCCTCGACCGCTCGCTCGCGCTGATCGAGAAGGTCGCCGAGCACGCCCCGCGCCCGTACCGCATCGTCGTCCTGTCCGACCACGGGCAGAGCCCCGGCGAGACCTTCCAGGCCCGTTACGGGCTCACCCTCCAGGACCTCGTGCGCGCGGGCTGCGGGCTGCCCGTGCCCCGCAAGGCCCGCCGCACCCACAGCGGCGCCGAGGCCCGCTCCGCCGTCCGCGCCGCGCTGCGCCGCCCCGTCGAGGAGCCCGCGGTACCCGCCCCGAAGGGCAAGCAGCACGAGCCGATCGTCCTCGCCTCCGGCAACCTCGGCCTCGTCTCCTTCCCCGATGTGCACCACCGGATGAGCAAGGAGGAGATCGACGCCCGCCACCCGGCGCTCCTGCCGACCCTCGCCAACCATCCGGGCATCGGCTTCCTCCTCGTCCGCAGCGAGGAGCACGGCGCCGTCGTGCTCGGGGCGCGCGGCGCAGAGGTCCCGCTCGCGGACCTGGCCGACGGGCAGGGGCCGCTCGCCGACTTCGGTCCGGGCGCGGCCGCCGCCGTGCGCCGCACCCACTCCTTCCCGCACACCGCCGACATCATGGTCAACTCCATGTACGACCCCGTGGACGGCGAGGTCCTGGCGTTCGAGGAGCAGATCGGTTCGCACGGCGGGCTCGGCGGCGCCCAGAGCCGTCCCTTCCTGCTCTCCCCGGCGGAGCTGTCCGAACCGGTGCCGGGCGGCGGTGAGCTGGTCGGCGCCGAACAGGTGCACAAGGTGCTGCGCCGCTGGCTGCGCGAGGAGCACGGCCCGCAGGTCCCGCTGGAAGATCCGGAGGATTCGCTTCCGGAAGTGCCCGGCGTCGCATCTTTTGTCGCCGGACCCCCCGAGGCGCGGGACGATTCCGCCTGATTTGGAGCCCGGTGCCCTCTCGCCGGACCATGGAGTGCCGCCCCGGCGATCCCGTGACGGCGTCAGCACTTCCGAGAGGCGCACCACCCCATGCACGACACCGGGCCCGCACCCCTGACGGCTCCGGCCGAGGACACCGACCACGGCGACCAGGACAGCAGGCACGCCCGCAGGTTCGGACTCCCGATCGCCACCGCCCTGGTCATGGGCAACATCATCGGCGGCGGCATCTTCCTGCTCCCCGCCTCCGTCGCCCCGTTCGGCACCGTCAGCCTCGTCGCGTTCGGCGTCCTGACGGTCGGCGCCATCGCGCTGGCCCTGGTCTTCGGGCGGCTCGCGCACCGGCATCCGCAGACCGGCGGCCCGTACGTCTACGCCCGTGAGGCGTTCGGCGACTTCGCCGGGTTCCTGGCCGCCTGGTCGTACTGGATCACCACCTGGGTCTCCAACGCGGCGCTCGCCGTCGCCGCCGTCGGCTACCTCGACGTGCTCCTGCCGATCCACGGCTCCACGTTCTGGACGATCGTCGCGGCCCTGAGCTGCCAGTGGCTCCCCGCACTCGCCAACCTCGCGGGCACCCGGTACGTGGGCGCGGTGCAGCTGATCTCCACCGTCCTGAAGTTCGCGCCGCTGCTGCTCGTCGCGGTCGGCGGCCTGTTCTTCTTCCACGCCGACAACCTCGGCCCGTTCCGCGCGACGAACGACTCCCCGCTCGGCGCCGTCTCCGCGTCCGCCGCGATCCTGCTCTTCAGCTACCTCGGCGTCGAGTCCGCCTCCGTCAGCGCGGGCGAGGTCCGCGACCCGCAGCGCAACGTCGGCCGCGCCACCGTCCTCGGCACCGGCCTCGCGGCCCTCCTCTACCTCCTCGGCACCGTCTCCGTCTTCGGCACGGTCGCGCACGACAAGCTGGTGGACTCCACCGCCCCGTTCTCCGACGCCGTCAACGCCATGTTCGGCGGCACCTGGGGCGGCACCGCCGTCGCCGTCGCCGCGCTCGTCTCGATGGTCGGCGCGCTCAACGGCTGGACGCTGCTCAGCGCCCAGACCCCGTACGCCGCCGCCCGCGACGGACTGTTCCCGCAGGCGTTCGCGAAGAAGCGGCGCGGGGTGCCGACGGTCGGCGTCCTCGTGGCCGTCGTCCTCGCCTCGCTGCTGACCGTCTACAACTACACGGCGGGGTCGACGGGCGTCTTCGAGACGCTCGTGCTCGTCACGACGTTCACCGCGACCGTGCCCTACCTGCTCGCCACCGCCGCGCAGATCTACTTCCTGCTGTCCGGGCAGGGCGAGCGCGTGAACCGCTCCCGCCTGGCGCGGGACATGGTGCTCGCGGTCGCCGCGTTCGGGTTCTCGATGTGGCTGGTCGGCGGCGCCGGGTACGCGGCCGTCTACCAGGGCGTGCTCTTCCTGTTCGTCGGCGTCCTCGTCTACGCGTGGATGGCAGCCCGCAAGAAGCGGACCGCCACCTCCTGAGCCGCGTCGGTCACCTCGCCAGAGGCGCGACCACCCAGCGCAGCTTCTTGAACATGCTGTCCCGCGAGCCCAGCTCGATCAGCTTGCGGGCGGCCGGGTACGCCTCGTTGCCCTCGATCTCGTAGCCGACCTCAAGGGTGCCGGGGACGTCCCTGACCTCGAGCTGTGCCTCGATGTCGGCGGCCGAGTGCTCGCTGTCGGACGCCATCGCCGTCAGGTGCGCGATCCGCCGCTGCTGCGCCTCGTCGAGCGCCTGGCGCGGGTCGCGCGAGCCCGGCGACGCCAGCGCTTCCTCGCCCTTCCCGGACGGCGGGGCGACCGCCGAACTCGGGGTGCGGACCTCACCGGTCGGCTGCCGCGTCGACAGCGTCGCCTGAACCACGGTGCCGTCGTTGTCCAGCGCCACACGGAACTCGCCGCGCCCCGGCGTGATCACCGGTACGCCGTCGAAGACCTGCCGGAACGTGACGTGCGTCTGCAACGACACCGGCTCACCGATCTGCGAGCCGTCCTTCTTGCCGCTGTTCTGCATCAGGTCGTGCACGCCCTCCACGACCAGTTCGGCGCCGCCCGTCGCGTCGCTGTGCTGCTCGACGAAGGCGCGGGCCAGCTCGACCGCGCGGTCCGTCGGCAGCTGCTCGGTGTTGCGGTGGTTGGCGTCGGCCAGCTTCACCCAGCGCACCGCGCCCGGCGCCGTCGACACGTACTTGTCGCCCGAGCTGGCGCTGAGCACGCCCTGCCGCTCGACGTGCACCTCTTGCAGCGCGGCCTGCGGGAAGTGCGCGAGCTGCCCGAGCTGCGTCAGCTCCTGGCTCGGCTGGCGCGGCGCGAGCTGCACGATCCGCGGCTCGGCGGGCGCCTGCGTCATCGGGTCGCGCAGCCCCTCGCGCGCGTAGTACCAGCGCCAGGCGTACCAGGCGTCGGAGACGTGCTCGCGGAAGAAGTTGCGCTCCTGGTTGAGGCGGTTGGTCGCCTCGGCCTGCGTCGCGCCGGTCGCGGCGACGGAGGGGGCCTGGCCGTGGTAGATGTCCCAGCTCGCGTTGAGCCACGCGTCGCAGTACGTCTGCCCGGCGCGCCACTTCTCCCAGAACTTCTTGCCGTAGTCGCCGCTGTCGATGCTCGTCGTCTCGAAGCCGAAGATCATCCGGGAGCCGAGGTTGGGCCCGGCCCACGTGCGGACGGGGGAGTGGCCGTCGAGGACGCGCAGCGAGTTGCACGTCGACCAGAACACGTAGTTGGCGCGCTCGTTGCCGAACGCCATCCGGTTGGAGACCGCGTCCGAGCGGTTGTCCCACACGGCGCCGAGCGGCGCGAAGAACACCCCGTTGCCGTCCATGCCGCCGTGGCCCGAGTGGTACACGGCGACGACCGCGTCCATCCCGTACCGGTCCTGCCAGTTGTCGTACGTCTCCTCGTACGCCCACACCTGGGCGCCCGCGTCCGCGAACCAGAAGTTGCGGTCGTAGAACTGCTGGAGGTAGGCGAGCCAGCCCGTGGCGTCCTCGTGCGTGTGCGAGAGCGGGTTCTGGTTCACGAACTTCTGGATGCTGAACGCACCCCACCAGCCGAACGTCGAGTCGCGGTCGGCCGCGCCGGGCTTCCCGGTCTCCAGCGGCGACGGGCCGCGCTCCGAATAGATCATGCGCATGGCTGAACCCCCTGCGAAACCCCGTGAGGATCCCCCTGGTCGGGTGGGCCAAAGTGTCACCGTCGTGCCGGTTTGCCCAGCGCGTATTCCGGCCATTGGGCAGTGGCGCGGTCTTCCCCGTACAGCGGGGACGGATGTGGTCGGATAGGGGACAGAGACAATCGGGAACGGTCCCGTCCAGGGGCCGTACGGAAGGGAAACAACGTGGCAACCACGCGCTCCGCACACACCGTGTGGGAAGGCAACCTGCTCGAGGGCAACGGCGTCGTCACCTTCGACTCCTCCGGCATCGGCGAGCAGCCGGTGTCGTGGCCCTCGCGCGCCGAGCAGGCGAACGGCAAGACGAGCCCGGAGGAGCTGATCGCGGCCGCCCACTCGTCCTGCTTCTCGATGGCGCTCTCGCACGGCCTGACCGGCGCGGGCACCCCGCCCACCAGGCTGGTCACCTCCGCCGACGTGACGTTCCAGCCCGGCGAGGGCATCAAGGGCATCCACCTCACCGTCGAGGGCACCGTGCCGGGCCTCGACGAGCAGGGCTTCACCGCGGCCGCCGAGGACGCCAAGAAGAACTGCCCGGTGAGCCAGGCGCTCGCCGGTACGGAGATCACCCTGACGGCCAAGCTGGCCTGACAGCGGGCCTGTTGACGTTCGTCCCCTTGACGCGGGCCCGCTCAAGATTTGTGCTTGATGACTGAGCGGGCCTGCTTCCGCGAGAGCTGCGAGCTGCGAGAGGGGACGCGTCATGGCGCGTGCGGTCGGGATCGATCTCGGTACGACGAACTCGGTGGTGGCCGTCCTCGAGGGCGGTGAGCCCACCGTCGTGGCCAACGCGGAGGGCGCGCGCACCACCCCCTCCGTCGTCGCCTTCGCCAAGAACAAGGAAGTCCTGGTCGGCGAGGTCGCCAAGCGGCAGGCCGTCACCAACGTCGAGCGCACCGCACGCTCCGTCAAGCGCCACATGGGCGACGGCGGTTGGCACTTCCCCGACAGCGGCACCATCGACGGCGCCCGCTACAGCGCCCAGGAGCTGTCCGCCCGCGTCCTGCAGAAGCTCAAGCGCGACGCCGAGTCCTACCTCGGCGAGGACGTCACCGACGCCGTCATCACCGTGCCCGCCTACTTCGACGACGCGCAGCGCCAGGCCACCAAGGAGGCCGGCGAGATCGCGGGCCTGAAGGTGCTGCGGATCATCAACGAGCCGACGGCCGCCGCCCTCGCCTACGGGCTCGACAGGGGCGACGAGCAGACCGTCCTCGTCTTCGACCTGGGCGGCGGCACCTTCGACGTCTCCCTCCTGGAGATCGGCGACGGCGTCATCGAGGTCAAGGCCACCAACGGCGACACCCGGCTCGGCGGCGACGACTGGGACCAGCGCGTCGTCGACCACCTCGTCAAGCAGTTCAGGAACGGGCACGGCATCGACCTCGGCGCCGACAAGATGGCCGTGCAGCGGCTGCGCGAGGCGGCGGAGAAGGCGAAGATCGAGCTGTCCTCGTCGAGCGAGACGACGGTCAACCTGCCGTACATCACCGCGTCCGCCGAGGGACCCCTGCACCTGGACGAGAAGCTGACGCGCGCGCAGTTCCAGGAGCTGACCGCCGACCTCCTGGACCGCTGCAAGAAGCCGTTCCACCAGGCCGTGAAGGACGCGGGCGTGGACCTGTCGGACGTCGACCACGTCATCCTCGTCGGCGGTTCGACGCGCATGCCGGCCGTCACCGAACTCGTACGGGAGCTGACCGGCAAGGACCCGCACAAGGGCGTCAACCCCGACGAGGTCGTCGCGATGGGCGCGGCCCTCCAGGCGGGCGTCATCCGCGGCGACGTCAAGGACGTGCTGCTGCTCGACGTGACGCCGCTGTCCCTCGGCATCGAGACCAAGGGCGGCGTCATGACCAAGCTCATCGAGCGCAACACGACGATCCCGACGCGGCGTTCGGAGACGTTCACCACCGCCACCGACAACCAGCCCTCGGTCGGCATCCAGGTCTTCCAGGGCGAGCGCGACATCGCCGCCTACAACAAGAAGCTCGGCGTCTTCGACCTGACGGGCCTGCCGCCCGCGCCGCGCGGCGTCCCGCAGATCGAGGTCACCTTCGACATCGACGCCGACGGGATCATGCACGTCTCCGCGAAGGACATGGCGACCGGGCGTGAGCAGAAGATGACGGTGACCGGCGGCTCGGCCCTGCCCAAGGACGAGATCGACCGCATGATGCGGGAGGCCGAGGCCCACGCCGAGGAGGACCGCACCCGCCGCGAGGCCGCCGAGGCGCGCAACGAGGCCGAGCAGCTCGTCTACCAGACGGAGCGGTTCCTGCGGGAGAACGAGGAGCGCGTCCCGTCGGGCATCCGCACGGAGGTGGAGGCGGCCATCACCGAGCTGAAGGCGACCCTCGCCGCCGACCCGCCGGACACGCACGCCCTCCGCGAAGGGGTACGGAAACTGGCCACCGTCAGTCAGAAGGTGGGGCAGGCGATGTACCAGGACGCGCAGGCGGGCGGCGCCCCCACCGAACAGGAGGGAACCACGGAGGAGCCCCGGGAGGACGTGGTGGACGCCGAGATCGTGGACGACGACAAGGGTGAGAGGGGCGAGAAGGGCGAGAGGGGGGACAAGGACGCGGGTTCCGCGTCATAGGTCCTCGGCGGAGCCCAGCCGCTCCCGCCACTCGGCCATCAGCTCAAGGGTCCGCTCCGCGCTCGCCGCCTGCGCCACCAGATGGTCCAGCACCTCCAGGTGCGTGCCCACCTCGTCCCGCGAGTCGAGGTACAGGGCCCCGGTGACGTACTCGCTGTAGACCATGTCGGGCAGCTCACGGACGGGGAAGCGGAACAGGGTGAACGGGCCGAACGTGCCGGGGTGCGGCCCGCTGGAGAACTCCGCTATCTGGAGCGTGACGTGCGGCAGCCTGGCCACGTCGAGGAGGTGGTCGAGCTGGTCGCGCAGCACGTCGGGGCCGCCGGGCGGGCGGCGCAGCACCGTCTCGTCCATGACGACCCACAGGTGCGGCGCGTCCTCGCGGGTGAGCAGGGACTGGCGGGCGAGGCGCAGCGAGACGTGCCGCTCGATCTCGTCGGGCTTGGAGCGGCCGACGGTGCCCGCGTCGAAGACGGCCCGCGCGTACGCCTCGGTCTGGAGCAGGCCCGGCACGAAGTGCGGTTCGTAGGCGCGGATCATCTCCGCCGCGCCCTCCAGGCTGACGTAGAGGCTGAACCAGTCGGGCAGCACGTCGTGGAACCGCTGCCACCAGCCGGGCAGGTTGGCCTCCTCGGCGAGCGCCACGAACGCCTCGATCTCGCCCTCGGGGACCTCGTACAGCTCCAGGAGCATCTGGACGTACGGGATCTTCAGGGAGACCTCGGCGGTCTCCATGCGGCGGATCGTGGCGCCGGCCACGTGCAGGGCGCGGGCGGCCTCGTCGCGTTTGAGTCCGGCCGCTTCTCGCAGGTCGCGCAGGCGGCGGCCGAGCACCACCTGGCCCACGGTGGGGGCGGGCCGTCGTTCACTCACGTCACACGTCTCCCCACGTGGCGCTCCTTCACCGCAGCGGCTATGAGCCGGTGCGCTCCCACCCCCGTCGCTCCGGCCGCGCGGTCAGACGCCGCGGATCACGGCTGCGGTAGACCACGTACGGCCGGAACAGATACTGCAACGGCGCGCTGAACATATGCACGAGCCGGGTGAACGGTACCAGCGCGATGAGTGACATGCCCACTACCGCATGGATCTGGTAGAGCACGGGCACGCCCTCCATCCGCCACACGTCCGGGCTCAGCGTGAACAGGCTGCGGGCCCAGGGGCCGATGGTCTCGCGGTAGTTGTAGCCGTCGCCGGAGGAGTGGGCGAGCTTGGCGACCATGCCGAGGACGATCGAGGCGAGCAGGACGACGTACATCAGCTTGTCGTTGCGGGTCGTCGCGAGGAAGACCGGGGCCTTGGTGCGGCGCCGGTAGATCAGCAGCAGGATGCCGGCGACGGCCAGGACGCCCGCGAGGGTGCCGCCGATCAGCGACAGCAGATGGTACGCGTGCTCGCTGACGTGCACCGCGTCCGTCCACGACATCGGGACGAACAGGCCGATGAGGTGGCCCGCGAGGACGAACAGGATGCCGTAGTGGAAGACGGGCGAGGCGATGTTGAGGAGCTTGGACTCGTAGATCTGCGAGGAGCGCGTCGTCCAGCCGAACTTGTCGTAGCGGAACCGCCAGACCGTGCCCGCGACCAGCAGGACGAAGGCGATGTAGGGCAGCGCGCCCCAGATCAGCGTGGTCACGGGGCGTGCTCCTTCACGAACAGCGGCAGGGGGTCGCGGCCCCCGGGACCGCCGAACGGCTCCAGGCCCACCTCCTCGCGCGGCGGGCCCGAGCGGGCGAGCGCGAGCGCCTCGGCCCGGTCCCTGGGGGAGGGCCCCGGCAGGGAGGCGCAGACGGCGTCGAGCACGGTCGCGTACGGGGTCCCGTGCTCGGTCAGGGCGATGCGCAGGAGCTCCAGGCCGCCGCGGTGCTCCTCCAGGAGGAACGGCCCCGCCTGCGCCGAGAACTCCAGGACGGCGGGCAGGAAGTCCGGCAACTCCTCGCCGGTGAACTCCATGCCGTGCTCCCGGTAGACCTCCTTGAAGCGGACCAGGGACATGCCGCGCCGCCGGGTGTCACCGTCGCGCCACCAGGTCAGGTACAGGCTGTGCCGGTTCTTGAAGTCGAAGACCTGGACGTAGTGCGCGGCCAGGTCCTGGAGCGGAGTGCGCTCGGCGTGGTCGACGAAGGGGGCGAGCCGCGGCGCCGCCGCCCGGACCAGCGGAAGCCGCTCGTACAGCTCCTCGTCGGGGTAGGTGAGACAGAGCGCCGCCGCCTGGTGCAGGAGCGCTGAGGGGCCGGTCACGGGCTCTCCTTGGGGGTGTCGGCGGTCTGGCGGCGCCTGGTGAGGTGGAAGTTCTCGACGGAGACGACGGGCAGCAGCTTCCGCCCGCCCGCCATGGTGTTCCCGGAGTCGCCGCCGAAGGGGCCGTCGCCGCCCATGCCGGGCCCGTCGGCGTGGTCGAGGCTGCACGCGTCGGGCACCGCCGTCTCCTCCAGGCGCTTCGCGTCCCCGACGGCCGCCGTCGGGATGACGTACCGCTCCTCGTACTTGGCGATGGCGAGCAGCCGGTACATCTCCTCGACCTCGTGCGCCTCCATGCCCACCGACGCGGCGATGGACGGGTCCGGCTCGTCGCCGAGGTTGATGGCCCGCATGTGCGAGCGCATCGCGGCCAGCTTCTCCAGGGACGCGCGTACGGGACCGGTGTCACCGGCGGTGAAGATCTCCGCCAGGTATTCGAGCGGGATGCGCAGGGTGTCGATCGCGCCGAAGAGGTTGGCATGGTCCTCGCCGTCGTGCCCGGTCTCGGTGAGCGCGTCGACGACGGGGGAGAGCGGCGGGATGTACCAGACCATCGGCATCGTCCGGTACTCCGGATGCAGCGGGAGCGCCACCTTGTACTCGCTGATCAGCGCGTGGACCGGGGAGCGGCGCGCCGCCTCCATCCAGTCGTACGGGATACCGGCCTCCTCGGCGGCCCGCTGCACGGCAGGGTCGTGCGGATCGAGGAACACCCCGAGCTGCGCCTCGTACAACTTCGTGTCGTCCTCGGTCCGCGCCGCCGCCGTCACCTTGTCGGCGTCGTAGAGGATGACACCGAGGTAGCGCAGGCGGCCGACACATGTCTCGGAGCAGACGGTCGGGAGCCCCACCTCGATGCGCGGGTAGCACAGGGTGCACTTCTCGGCCTTGCCGGTGCGGTGGTTGAAGTACACCTTCTTGTACGGGCATCCGGTCACGCACATCCGCCAGCCCCGGCACTGGTCCTGGTCGACGAGGACGATGCCGTCCTCCGCGCGCTTGTACATCGCCCCGGACGGGCACGAGGCGACGCACGACGGGTTCAGGCAGTGCTCGCAGATGCGCGGCAGATAGAACATGAAGGTCTGCTCGAACGCGAACTTCACCTTGTCGGCGGCCTGTTGCCGGGTCTTCTCCACCATCGGGTCGAGGTCGCCGTACTGCGGGGCGCCGCCGAGGTTGTCGTCCCAGTTCGAGGACCACTCGATCTTCATCGGCTTGCCGGAGATCTGCGAGCGCGGCTCCGCCACCGGGAAGTCGTCGCCGAGCGGCGCCTCGGTCAGGTTCTTGTAGTCGTACGTCCAGGGCTCGTAGTAGTCCTTCATCTCGGGCAGCTTCGGGTTGGAGAAGATGCCCGCGAGCTTCTTGAACCGTCCGCCGTTCCTCAGCTTCAGGGCGCCCCTGCGGTTCAGCTCCCAGCCGCCGCGCCACTTCTCCTGGTCCTCGTAGCGGCGCGGATAGCCCTGGCCAGGGCGGGTCTCGACGTTGTTGAACCAGACGTACTCCATGCCGGTGCGGTTGGTCCACGCCTGCTTGCAGGTGACCGAGCAGGTGTGGCAGCCGATGCACTTGTCGAGGTTCATGACCATCGCGATCTGAGCCATGATGCGCATGAATCAGTACTCCACCTTCTGGCTGCGGCGCCGGATCACCGTCACCTCGTCGCGCTGGTTGCCCGTCGGGCCCAAGTAGTTGAACGCCCAGGAGAGCTGGGCGTAGCCGCCGATAAGGTGGGACGGCTTGAGGATGAGCCGAGTCAGCGAGTTGTGGATGCCGCCGCGCTTGCCGGTGGCCTCCGCCTTGGGGACGCTGACGGTGCGTTCCTGCGCGTGGTGCATGTAGACCGTGCCCGCCGGCATCCGGTGGGAGACGACCGCGCGGGCCACGACGACGCCGTTGCGGTTGACCGCCTCGATCCAGTCGTTGTCCTTGACGCCGATGGCGTCGGCGTCCTGCGGGGCCATCCAGATCGACTGGCCGCCGCGCGACAGCGCCAGCATGAACAGGTTGTCCTGGTACTCGGAGTGGATGGACCACTTGTTGTGCGGGGTGAGGTAGCGGACGGTCACCTCCTTCTCCCCGTCCGGGCCGAGGCGCGGTTCGCCGAAGAGGCGGTTCATGTCGAGTGGCGGCCGGTAGACGGGCAGCGCCTCGCCCAGCTCGTGCATCCAGTCGTGGTCGATGAAGAAGTGCTGGCGCCCGGTGAGCGTGTGCCACGGCTTGGCGTGCTCGGTGTTGATCGTGAACGCCGTGTACCTGCGCCCGCCCGACTCGCTGCCCGACCACTCCGGCGAGGTGATCACCGGCACCGGCGCCGCGACGGTGTCCGCGTAGGTGACCCGCTTGCCCTCGTGCTCGGCGGAGAGGTGCGCCATCTCCTGCCCCGTACGGGCTTCGAGTGTGCGGAAGCCCTGGGTGGCGAGGCGGCCGTTGGTGGTCCCGGACAGGGCGAGGATGGTGTTGGCCGCCTTGATCGCCGTGTCGAGGCTGGGCCGTCCGTCGGCGGGTCCGCCGCGCACGACGCCATTGCGCTCGCGCAGCTCGGCGACCTCCTGGTCGGGCTTGAGCGTGATGCCCTTGGCGGGCAGGCCCAGCGTCTCGACCAGCGGCCCGAGGGCGCCGAACTTCGCGCCGATCGCGGTGTAGTCCCGCTCGACCACGACCAGGTTCGGCATCGTCCTCCCCGGAACCGGCTCGCACTCGCCCTTGCGCCAGTCGAGGACGACACCGCCGGGCTGCGCGATCTCCCCGGGCGTGTCGTGCTGGAGCGGCGCCGCCACCAGGTCCTTGCGCACCCCCAGATGACCGACGGCCAGCTCGCTGAGCTTGTGCGCGAGCGCCTTGAACGTGTCGAAGTCGGTCCGCGCCTGCCACGGCGGGTCGACGGCCGGCGAGAACGAGTGCACGTAAGGATGCATGTCCGTGGAGGACAGATCGTGCTTCTCGTACCAGGTCGCGGCGGGCAGCACGACATCCGAAAGGAGCGTGGAGGAGGTCTGCCGGAAGTCGAGCGAGAGCAGCAGATCGAGCTTGCCCTCGGGCGCCTCGTCGCGCCAGGTGACGGTCGTCGGCCGCTCCTCCGGCGCCGCCTCCTCGGCCCGCAGCGAGGAGTGCGTGCCGAGGAGGTGCTTGGTGAAGTACTCGGCGCCCTTCGCGGAGGAGCCGAGCAGGTTGGCGCGCCAGAGGGTGAGGACGCGGGGCCAGTTCCCGGGGGCGTCGGGGTCCTCGCAGGCGAACTTCAGCGTGCCCGCCTTCAGCTCGTCGACCGTGGCCCGGACGTCCTGCTCACCGAGGTCGAGGGAGCTGCGGTCGAAGGTCGGGTACGACGGCATCCACCCCGTCCGCGCGGAGAGGGCGAGGCAGTCGGCGCCGGTCATCCCGCGGAAGGCGCCCTTGCCGAGCGGTGAGGCGAGCACGTCCGCGCCGAACCGGTCGTAGCGCCACTGGTCGGTGTGGGTGAACCAGTACGCGGTGCCGATCATCTGCCGGGGCGGCCGCGACCAGTCATTGGCGGAGGCCAGCGAGGCCCAGCCGGTGTTCGGGCGGCACTTCTCCTGCCCCACGTAGTGCGCCCAGCCGCCGCCGTTCCTGCCCTGGCAGCCGGTGAGCTGGAGCAGGGAGAGGAAGCTGCGGTAGATGGTCTCGGAGTGGAACCAGTGGTTGGTCCCGGCGCCCATGAGGATCATGCACCGGCCGCGCGACTTCTCGGCGGTCGCCGCGAACTCCCGCGCGATCTTCACGCACTTCGCGGCCGGCACCGAGGTGTGGACCTCCTGCCAGGCCGGAGTGCCGACCGCGTCCGCGTCCTCGTACGAGGCGGCCCACGCGCCCGGCAGCCCCTCGCGCCCCACCCCGTACTGGGCGAGCAGCAGGTCGAAGACGGTCGTGACCAGCGGTCCGTCCTGTCCGCCGAGCCGCGTCGCCGGAACCCCGCGCTGAAGGACCTCGCCGCGGCCCTGCCCGTGCGCGCCGCCGTCGGTGTCGAAGCGGGGCAGGAGCACAGGCACCCCGACGGCGACGTCACTCCCGTACAAGGACAACTGAGGGCGCACGTCGCCCAGTTCGAGATTCCACTTCCCCTTGCCGGACTCGGTCCAGCGGAAGCCGAGGGAGCCGTTGGGGACGGCGGCCTGTCCCGTCGCCTCGTCGAGCACGACCGTCTTCCACTCGGCGCCCTCGTCGCTCTGCCCGAGGTCGGCGGCGCGCAGGAACTTCGCCGGGACGAAGCCGCCATCCCGCTCCTCCAGGGTCACCAGGAACGGCAGATCCGTGAACTTCTTGACGTAGTCGGTGAAGAACGGGGTCGGCCGCTCGACGAAGAACTCCTTCAGGATCACGTGCCCCATCGCGAAGGCGAGCGCGCCGTCCGTGCCGGGGTGCGGGTGCAGCCACTCGTCGGCGAACTTCGCGTTGTCCGCGTAGTCCGGCGCCACGACCACGACCTTCTGCCCGCGATAACGCGCCTCGGCCATCCAGTGCGCGTCCGGCGTCCGGGTGACCGGCACGTTCGAGCCCCACATCATCAGATACGCGGCGTCCCACCAGTCACCCGACTCCGGAACGTCCGTCTGGTCGCCGAAGACCTGCGGCGAGGCCACCGGCAGATCCGCGTACCAGTCGTAGAACGACAGCATCGGCGCGCCGATCAGCGACATGAAACGGGCCCCCGCCGCGTGCGACACCATCGACATCGCGGGGATCGGCGAGAACCCGGCGACACGGTCGGGCCCGTACGTCTTGATGGTGTGCACGTGCGCGGCGGCGACGATCTCCACCGCCTCGTCCCACGTGGCCCGCACCAGGCCGCCCTTGCCGCGCGCCCGCTGGTACCGCCTGCGCCGCTCGGGGTCGCCCTGGATGTCGGCCCAGGCCAGCACGGGGTCGTGCAGCCGCGCCTTCGCCTCCCGGTACATCTCCAGGAGCAGCCCCCGGACGTACGGGTAGCGGACCCGGGTGGGGGAGTACGTGTACCAGGAGAACGCCGCACCGCGCGGGCAGCCGCGCGGCTCGTACTCCGGGCGGTCCGGGCCCACGCTCGGATAGTCGGTCTGCTGGGTCTCCCACGTGATGATGCCGTCCTTGACGTACACCTTCCACCGGCACGAGCCCGTGCAGTTCACCCCGTGCGTGGAGTTCACGACCTTGTCGTGGCTCCACCGGTCCCGGTAGAAGACGTCACCGTCCCGGCCGCCCTCGATCCGCACACTGTGCAGGTCCGCGGAGGCGGTCCCCCGCCGGAAGAACCGCCCGGCCCGCAGCAGCGCGGCGTCCGGCTCGGTCGGGCGGTGCGTCGTGTCTGTCACCGTGCGTGCTCCCTCGCTGTGCCGTAACTACGCACGCTAGGGGCGCCGGGGGCCGCCCACCTGCCGGCGGCGGCCGTACGGGTGGGCCCGCGGTTCAGCCGATCTCGGACTGGAGGTACTTGACCGTCGCCGGATCGGCCGGGAGCAGGGTCTCGATGGCCAGTTCGGCGACCGTCACGTCCATCGGTGTGTTGAACGTGGAGATCGACGACACGAACGACAGCACGTGCCCGTCGTGCTCGATCACCATCGGCAGCGCGAGGTACGGCACCGCCTCGTCCGGCTCGTGCCCCGGCGCGTCCTTTGGCACCGGGTACGCCGCGACCTCGTCGTACAGATTCCGCAGCTCCTCGGAGCGGGCCAGCGCGATGTGCCGCTCCATCTGGGCCAGCAGGTGACCGCGCCACTCGCGCAGGTTCCTGATCCGGGGCGCGAGGCCGCGCGGGTGCAGGGTGAGCCGCATTGCGTTCAGCGGCCGCTGGGCGAGCAGCTCCTCGGGGAGCGACGACAGCAGCGCGGCGAGGCCGCGGTTGCTCGCGACCACGTTGTACGTCGCGTCGACGATCAGCGCCGGATACGGTTCGTAGCCGCGCAGCAGCCGCTCCAGACCGTCGCGCAGCGCGCCCATCGACGGGTCGTCGAGCGGCGTCTGCGTGAACCGGGGCGCGTAACCCGCCGCCAGAAGCAGCGAGTTGCGCTCCCGCATCGGTACGTCCAGGTGCTCGGCGAGCCGCAGGATCAGCTCCTCGCTCGGGCGCGAGCGGCCGGTCTCCACGAAACTGATGTGGCGCGCGGACGAGTCCGCGCGCAGCGCGAGCTCCAGTTGGCTGACCCGCCGCTGCTCGCGCCAGTCGCGCAGCAGACGGCCCACCTCGGAAGCGTTTTTGCGCGTCGACGTCGTCATGGGGAGACCGTAACCCGCTACGGGTGGCACGCTGGAGCCATGCCTACGGAACCGCTCTCCCAGAAGGACATCGAGGACCGCCTCGCCGAACTCCCCGGCTGGTCGCTCGACGGCGACCGCATCACCCGTACGTACCGTCTGTCCGGGCACTTCGCGGCGACCGCGCTCGTCGTGCACATCGCGCAGGTCCAGGAGGAGCTGGATCACCACTCCGATCTGACGCTCGGCTACGACACGGTGAGCCTCGCGGTGCACACGCACAGCGCCGGGGGCTCGGTGACGGAGAAGGACTTCGCCCTGGCCGAGCGGGTCGAGGCGCTGGCGCCGGGGCACGGGGCGAGCTGACCCGGTGCCCGCTTGTTAGGGTCCTGCCCGTGCTCGACTACGACGCGGAAGCCGTACGGTACGACGCCACTCGCGGCGGGGAACCCCGCGCACAGGCCGCCGCCGAGGCGGTCCTCGGCCTCGTCCCGGACGGCGCGCGCACACTCTTGGACCTATCCTGCGGCACCGGCATCGTGACGCGCCGCCTGACCCGTCCCGGTCTGCGCCCGTTCGGCGTGGACCTGGCGGACGGGATGCTGCGGGCGGCGGCGCCGCGCCTCGCGGGACGGGTGGCGCGGGCCGACTGCCGACAACTGCCGTTCCGCGACGGCGCGTTCGACGCGGTCACCTCGGTCTGGCTCCTGCACCTCCTGGACGACGCGGCGCCCGTCGTCGCCGAGGCGGCTCGCGTGCTGCGCCCCGGCGGCGTCTACGTCACGACGGTCGACAAGAACGCCGCCCACCTGGTCGGCAGCGACCTGTGCGCCGTGGTCGGGCCGTACCGTCCCCGCCCGCCTGCCGACGCAGCCGACCTCATCACCTCGTACGCGGTCGGGCACGGTCTGCGCCCGTGCGGCCGGGCGACGTTCGTGGGCCATGGGCAGGGCCGCACCCCCGCCCGGGTCGCGCGGGAGGTACGGGCGGGGCGGATCTACGCGGCGGGCGGCGAGAAGCTGGCCCGGCGCCTGGAGCAACTGCCCGACCAGGACGTCTCGCGCCCCGACCCCACGTACACGGTGCTCGCCTACCGCCGCTGACCCCGGACCACCGCCGGATCACACCGCGTCGAGGCGGGCCCGCTCGTCCTCCGTCAGCTCCAGGTCGACGGCGGCCAGACTCTCCTCGATCTGCGCGACCGAGGACGCGCCGACCAGGGGGATCGCCGGAACCTCGTGCCCGATCATCCAGGCGAGGACGACCTGGTTGACGGTGGCCCCCGACGACTTCGCCACCTCGCGCAGCGCGGCGAGCCGGGGCTGCGCGCTGCCGTGGTCGTGCCCGACGCCGAGCGGCTTGTCGGCGCGTACGTAGGCGCCGCCGAGCAGTGGGGAGTAGGCGACGAGCGTGAGGTCCTCCTCGGCGCGGACCATGCTGAGCAGGTTGCCGTCGGCGGTACCCAGCTCGCCGTCCGGGGAGAGCGGGCTGGGGGTGTCGACGCGGTGCCGCAGATAGCTGTGCTGGTACTGGAGCACCTCGTACCCGGGGAGGCCCTCGGCCCGCGCGAGGGCGCGGGCCCGCTCCACCTGCCACGCCCAGTGATTGGAGACGCCGAGCAGACCCACACGTCCCTCGTTCACGAGCGCCCCGAACTCCCGCACCGTCTCGGCGAGTTCGACCTTCGGGTCGGGGATGTGGGCGTAGAGCAGATCGAGCCGCTCCATGCCGAGCCGGGCCGTGCTGCCCGCCACCGCCCTGCGGATCGCGGCGGCGGAGAGCCCCTCGGCGTTGTCGACGTACCCGGTGCCGGGCGCGAGCGGCGCCGCGCCCAGCTTCGTGGCGATGGTGATCTCGTCGCCGACGCCACGGCTGCGCCGCCAGTTGCCGAGCACGGTCTCGCTCTCCCCGCCGACACTGCCGGTCTGCCAGAACGCGTAGTTGTCCGACGTGTCGACGAACGTGCCGCCCGCCTCCACGTACCGGTCGAGGATCGCGAACGCCGTCTTCTCGTCCGTCACCGTGCCGAACAACATGGCGCCCAGGCTGAGCACACTCACCTCACGGCGCGTCGCCGGGTCGGTGCCGATGGTGCGGTACTTCATACGGGACTCCCTCACATCTGTGCCACGGGCGCGGGCCGGGCTGTCGGACAGGAGTCAACGTGTTGAAGCGCACGCGAAGTCAAGAGACCGTACGGCGGGCCCCGGCAACTGACGGCGTGACCTGTCCGCGCGTTCCCACACCCAGGAGCCCCGTACATGCCCGGGACCGGCCTCTGAGCCCGCTTCTGTCGCAACCTGTACAGGGACGGCTGTTCCGGTTCAGACCTGGAAGGAGGACGAGAACTGTGCGTGTACTGCGGTCGGCCGCGCAGGTCGATGCCTGGCTGGGGAGCGCCGGATGGTATCCGGGGCGTCGATGCGACGAACTCGCCGCTACGAAGATCGAGTCCGTTCTGGCGGCGTTCCACGACGACGGGGGCGGTCTTGAGATCATCGACCCCGCCCTTGAGTTCATCCGTGAGCACGTCGGTCTGGAGTTGCCCGTCAACGAGAAGCCCAAGGACATGCTGTTCTTCGAGCCGCTTCTCACGTACACGGGCGCGGCCGAGGACGTCCAGGAACTCGCCGACGGACTCGGCCAGAAGGTGTTTCCCGTCGCACACGACTTGTATGACGCCGCGACGGTCCTGATCGATGAGGCGGGGCGATTCTTCTATGTGCACAGCAGCGGTGAGTACTACCTCGGCGAGGAGAAGTACTCGGCGCTGATGAGTTATTCGCGGGGTTATCCACTTGAGTCCGCGGAGAACTACTACGCCTGAGCACGTACCGATGGCCGCCCGTCCATGCTGGTGCCGCCCCTCAGCCGCTGGTCCAGCGCCAGGCGCTGCCGCTGTACCGGCAGGTGATCGCCGTTCCGGCCGCGGTGGTCGTGGAGGCGCCGTGGTCGCTGTTGCGGCAGTACTGGCCGGCCGCGTAGCAGTTGCCCGCGTTCGAGGTGATGGAGCAGGTGCCGGACGTGGTTCCGCCGCCGGTGCCGTTGCTCGTGGTACCGGAGCCCGAGCGGGGCTTCGCGGTGACAGTGACCTTGACCTTGGCCGTCTTCGTGGTGGTCACCGTCACCGTCGGAGCCGCTTCGGGGGAAGCGGTGGCCGTCGCTGTCGCTGTTGCCGTCGTCGTCGCCGTGACGGTGGTGGTCGGCCGGACCTGGCTCGACTCCACCTTGCTGCTACCGCTGTCGCCACCGTCGCCGCCGGCGGCACCGGCACCCGCTCCCACGGCGAACGCGATCCCGATCGCGGGCAGCACGACGCGCTTGCGCGCCCACTTGGGTCCGGGCCGGGTGGCTGGTCTCGGCGAAGGTGCGGGTGTGTACGGATTGGTCATGGCGTCCCCCTGAGCCGCTGCTGAGGGAGGGAGCGTACGGCGCCGACGGCCTGCAAGTGAAGGTAGCGTGAAGAACCAGTGTCATATTCGTGACCGGGCGGACATCGGAGGATGTCCGCCCGGTCACGCGCCCGCTCCCCGCGTCAGCCCTTCGCACACCCCTTCCCGCCCACCGAGAACGCCCCCGGCACCCCGTTCCCCGAAGCCCGGAAGCCCGTGAAGCCGAAGGCCGCCGAGCTGCCCGGGGCCAGTTTTCCGTTCCAGGCGAGGTTCTTGGCCGTCACCGTCGACCCGGACTGGCTCGCCTCCGCGTTCCACGCCTGCGTCAGCTTCTGGCCGTCGGGGAAGGACCAGGTCAGGGACCAGCCGTCCCAGGGCGCCGTGCTCGTGTTCGTCAGTGTCACGTCCGCCTGGAAGCCGCCGGGCCACTCGTTGGTGACCTTGTACGTGACCTTGCAGGAGGTGTCCCCGGAGCCCCCGTCGCCCGGGTCCGGCGGGGTGCTCGACGTGTCGCCGTAGATCACGCCCCGCCCGTTCGTCGCGACGTACACCCGGCCGTAGACCCGCGGGTCACCCGTGATCGCCGCGCCGGTCCAGCCCCACTGGTGGGCGTCGTCGTTGATCCGGGTCCAGGTCGCGCCCGCGTCCGTGGAGCGGAAGATGCCGCGGACGCCGCCGATCTTCGCACTGGTGAAGAGGGTTTGGTAGTTCGCGCCCGGCGCCGCCTTGCCGAAGCCGATCGTGTCGGCCTGGTCGACGTTGGACAGCTTCGTGAAGGTCGCGCCGCCGTCCTTCGAGTGCCACAGCCCGTACGCGCCCTGCGTCGAACCACCCGCGAGCCAGATGTCCCCCTTCGCCCCCGGCACCGCCTTGAACCGGACCGGCCCGTCCGCCGGCAGCCCGCTCGACGCCTTCGCCGTGAACGTCGCCCCGCCGTCCGAACTCGCGTAGAACGTGCCTGACTTGTACGCGTAGAAGGTCTTCGGGTCCGTGCGGTCCGATTCCACCAGCGCCCCGGCCGGGACTCCGCTCGACGCCGTCCACGACGACCCCGAACCCGTTTGCACCCCCGCGCCTTCAGGGCTCCACACGTACCGCCCGCCGTCCGCCGACACGGCGACCGTGCCGCCGCCCGTGACGCCGGACGGGTCGGTCCCCGCGTACCAGTTCGCCCCGTTGTCGGAGGAGAAGGCGATGTGCGCGCCCGAGTCGGCGTTGCCGGCGCGCACCACCGCGTCGGGCTTCGACTCCGCGAAGTCCAGACTGGTCGTCGTCGTGAAGTTCGGGCTCGTGAACATCATCGGCGGGACCTTCGTCAGGTCCGTGTGGCGGAAGCCGCCGACGTCGCCGAGCGCGCTGAGCAGCGGCGCGCCGGAGGGCGGGGAGGCCAGATCGTTGACGGCCGTCTCCTCCAGGCCCTTCACCATCGGCTTGATGATCACCTTGGACCCGGTGCCGGCCGTGTCCCAGGCGCCGAGGTTCTCCGTCCCGTAGATCGTCGCGCCCGTCCCGTACATCATCCGGTCCGAGTCGAACGGGTCGATCTCCAGGGCCTCGGTCATCCAGCCGAGCTTCGGTGTCTGCTCGGGCGGCGTCGGGTTCGCGCCCCAGGTCAGCCACGGCACGGAGGAGACGTCCATCGTGTAGCGGTTCGCCCGGTCGGGGTACGAGGTGTAGTCCCATGCCCTCGTCCACGTACCGCCGCTGTCCGTCGAGCGGAAGATCAGCGTGTCCGGCCACCAGGAGCTGTACCCGGAGACCATGACCGTGCCGGGGTGCTGCCGGTCGAGTGTCAGACCGCTGAAGCCGTAGTACGTGTCCGCCTCCGCGACCGGGCTGATGTCCTTCCACTCGCCGGTCTTGGTCGCGTACCGCCAGACCTGGCCCTTCGCGCCGTCGTACGGGCCGCCCGTGTCGCTGTACGCGAGGTAGAGGTAGCCGTTCTCCGCGTCCAGGACACCCTTGTGCGGGAGGTGACCCGTGGGCTGGCCCGCGACGCGCTGCCAGGTCGCGCCCGCGTCCGTCGAACGGTAGACGGAGTTCTCCTTGTCGGCGACGCCCGCGTAGATCGTCCGCGTCGGGGACGTGCCCGTGCCCGTCGACTCGTCGAAGGTCACCCAGACCACGCCCTGGATGTCGGAGGCGTACCCCGTCGTGTCGGACGGGTCCTGCCGGTACGTGCCGGGGTTCGGGAACGCCGTGACCTGCGACCATGTCACGCCCGCGTCCGTCGAGCGCCACAGTCCCTTGCCGCTCGGCGCGCCCAGGTACAGGACCTTGTTGTCGTGCGGGTCGATCGCGAGCCGCTCGCCCATGCCGCGGCCGGGCATGTTGCCGCCGAGCTTGAAGGGCAGGTCCGTCTTCTTCCAGGTGGCGCCCCGGTCGGCGGAGCGCAGGATCGCGCCGTTGCCCGGGTCCCAGTCGTTGGTGTACGTGCCGACCGCCGCGTACACCTTGTCCGGATCCACGGAGTCCGACGCGATCGAGGCGACGCCCGTGTGGCCCCAATCGTCCCAGCCGACGGAGTCGAGCAGCGGGGTCCAGGACTTCGTGGCCTGCTCCCAGCGGTAGGCGCCGCCGATGTCGGTCCGGGCGTAGGCGAGGTTCTTCTCGGAGCGGTTGAAGACGATGCCGGGGACGAAGCCGCCGCCGTCGATCCGGGCGTTCTTCCAGGTGTAGGTGTCGGCGGCCACGGAGGTGCGGGGCGCGGGCGACGGTTCGGCCGCCGTCGCCGTCGCCGCGCCTGTCGTCAACAGGCCCGCCACGAGAGCGAGCACGCCTGCCCAGGGCAAGCAGGGTCTGCGCATGAGGTCTCCAGGAAGAGGAGCAAGAGGGGGAACAGGGGGAGGGCCGGGCGAACCCCGGGTGGGGTCCGCCCGGCCCGAACTACGCGGAGCCGTCGCCGGCGGGGCGTCTATTCGAGCAGCTCCGCGTAGGAGCCCATGGCGAGCGCGATGTCCGCCTGGGCCCAGAACCGGTGGTACGTGAAGGTCGGCGCCGCGCCGCCCGCGAGGTACGCCTCGACCTTCGACCAGTTCGGGTCGTTCTTGTAGAAGGAGCGCAGTGAGGTGAAGGTCGACGAGGAGTCGATCTTGTCCCCGTTCGGCATCGTGCCGGTCCAGCCGCTCGGCACGTAGACCGGGTCGCCGAACCGGCTGTAGTCGGCCCGGGTCTCCGGCACGGCGATGCCGAGGGCGTCCTGGTTGTTCGCCCACATGCCGTCGAGCAGCGCCTTCGCGACTGACTTGGCCTGCGTGTCACCGGACTTGGCGGCGTAGTAGGTCAGGGTCTTGGCGTAGGCCGCCGCGACACCGACGTCGTTCGTGTAGTCGGCGACGGTGACGTGGAGATCGGAGTTGGCGCCGGGGCTCGACGCGTTCCAGGTGTCCGGCTTGCCCGACCACTGGAGCGTGGAGGGGATGCGGAAGGTGCCGTCGGGGTTGACGGTCGTCTTGGACAGGGCCCACTTCACCCACTTGTCCAGGACGACCTTCGCGTCGGCGTCGCCCGTCTGCTGGTAGTACTCGGCGACGCGCTCCATCGACCACGCCTGGAAGCCGAACCACTGGTTCGACGGCGGGTCGTGGTAGACCGGCGCCTCGTCGTAGTACATGCCGTAGAAGGTGGGCGTGCCGGACGGCGGGGTGCTGTAGCTGCCGCCCCAGCTGTTGGTCGCGCCGCCCGCGATGGCGCCCTCGTCGGACTGGAGCCAGCGGTAGAACTCCAGTTGCCGGTCGAGGGACTTGGCCCAGTCCGCCTGGCCCGTGGCCGACTTCGGCTTCAGGTCGGCGACGGAGGAGAGGGCGTACGCGGCGAGCGGGTTCTGGTAGCCGCCGTGCGTGTGGCTGGAGCCGATGCGCCAGGCCCAGCCCGCCGAGGTATCGGTGGCACCGCCCCACGCGTAGTACCAGGACATCAGGTAGTGCGAGGCGTCCTTGCCGGAGCCGGCCGGGCAGGTGGAAGGACCGGTGCAGTTCCCGATCTTCTTGAAGTACTTGTCGTACATCGAGTACCGCAGGTAGTCGCCCATCTTGGCGGCCTTGCCGACGGTCGCGGAGACGTCCGAGCCCTTGCCCTGCTGCTTGGCCCACACATCGGCCCAGTACGCGGCCTGCACGGCGCGGGCGTCGGCGTCCGGGGCGTTGGTGAACTTCCACTGCTTGGCGTACGAGGAGTCACCGGTGAACAGGTCCATGTAGCCGTTCTTGCCGCCGTACTTGAACTGGTCGCACGTCGGCTGCGGCACCGTCTCCCACACCGACTCCTGCGCGCCGCGCTGGAAGGTGTTGATGTAGGACGGCCCTGTCGCGGTCGGGCCCGCCTCGCACTTGCCGGGCTCGTTGCCGTAGCCGTAGACGTTGTCGACGTCCTGGAGCCAGTGCATGCCGTAGACGTCGTCCGTGCCGTACGCGCTCTTCAGCTCACCCGCGATCGGGTCGCTGCCGACCGGGACCGACGGGTCGAGCCTCGCCGGGTACTGGGACGGCAGATCGTGCTCGGGCGCGTAGGTGGCGGGCTTGGAGGCGTTGTAGAACGAGTTCGTCGGCTGGTCCGCGTGCGTGGGGATCATGTACTTCTCCATGAGGCCCCACGCCCCGTTGAACTTCGACCAGTCGCCGCTGACCTTGCCGTACATCGCCTGGAGCCACAGCAGGTAGCTGTACGCCTCCGACGTCGTCTCGTGGCCGTGGTCGGGCGCCTCGACGATCAGCGTCTCCACCGAGTGGTACGGGATGCCCTCCGGCGAGAAGTAGCCGTTCGCCGGGTTGGTGATCTTCCCGTACAGGTCGAGGAAGCGGGCGTCGTACGTCTTGGAGGCGGCGAGCTGTGTCACCGTGACCGTCGCCTTGGTGTGGCCCGGCGCGCTCACGGAGAACGTGGCCGCGCCCGTGCCGGAGGAGTCCGCCGCGATGGTCACCTTCTGCGCCGTGTTCCAGTTCGACGGGGTGAAGGTCAGGCTCGCGCCGGAGGAGACGGACAGGCCGGTGTTGCCGCTCGCGCGGGCCGTCGTGACCGTGACGTTCGACGCGGGCTGCGTCGACAGCTTGACGTCGAACGTGCCCGACTTGCCTTGCTGGATGCCGAGTTGGGACGGCGAGGCGACCACGGCGGGGCCCGCCGCGACCGTGATGCCGACCGGCGTCGACTCACCGGACGCGCCCGTGCTGTCGTACGCCTTCGCGTACAGGGAGTGCGTGCCGGAGGCGAGGTTCGACGTGGACAGCTCGTACGGCGCGGTGGTGTCCGTGCCGAGGAGCGTCGTGTCGTCGTAGAACTCGACCTTGCCGATGCTCGCCCCGTCGGCGGCGGCCGCGGTCGCGGCGAGCGGGACGGCGTCGCCCGCCGAGTACACCGCGCCCGCCTTCGGGCTCGTGAGCACGGTGACCGGTGGCTGGTGGGCGCCCGCGCAGGTCGTGCCGTTGATCGCGAAATCGGTCGGGGCGGAATTCGTGCCGCTGTAGGTGAATTGCGCGCCCGCGCTGGTGGCGGCACCTGCCGCGATCTTGGAATTGTACGAAAGGCTCTTCGCGGTGATCGTTTTTCCGGACTGCGACCACGTGGCGTTCCAGCCGTTGGCCAGTTTCTGATTGCCCGCGTAGCTGTAGGTCAGGGTCCAGCCGTCGATCGCGTCGCTGCCGCGGTTGGTGATCGTCAGCTCGGCGGTGAAGCCGGAGCCCCAGTCGTTGGCCTTGTAGTCCACGCTGCACGCAACTGCCGCCGCGTCGGCGGTCGTTGGGAGTGCGACAAGGGTGGCGAGCGGTAGTGCCAGGGTGGCCGCGACAGCGGTCCACAGCCGCCGGGCCCGTCTGATGGGCATGGGCTGGTTCCTCCTTGCGGTTCGGGGGATGCGGGGGGTCAAAGAGGTGCGGCCGTGATGTGGGTGTCACAACCTGTGAACCAGTGGGAGCGCTCCCAAGAATGGGGACGCGGCAATTGGGGGTCAAGAGGCTTGAAGAGTCGAATTGGTTCGACAGCAAGAATTCGCAACTCCTCTGTTGCTTGACGGCAGTTCCTTCTCTACAGTCCTCCAGCAACCAGTGGGAGCGGTTCCATCAGTCGTCGCGCCGGCCTGTGCCGGTCGTGACCGAGCTGCGAGGAGTCGCTCATGCGCCACCCCCGTCACCGCCGCGTCCGCGGCGCCCGCGCCCCTGCCCGGGCGCGCTGAACCGAGCCGCCGCCGGATCCCCGGCAACCTTTCGCGCGCCCCGCGGCAACCTTCACCCGGGCCCACGGCGATCACCCGTGGCCCGTCCGCGACCAGGGCCGTACCCGATCCGCACCACCCCACCCCCCCGGAAAGGGACACCGCACACCATGAGCCGTATCAGATCGCGAGCCGGTACCGCCGTGCTCACCGCTCTCGCCCTCACCGGCGCCGCCTGCGCGGGCAGCGCCGTCGCGGCGCCCGCCGATGTCGCCGTAGGGGCCGCGGCCGCGGGCTGCAGCGTCGACTACAAGGTGCAGAACCAGTGGGACAGCGGCTTCACCACCGCCGTCACCGTCACCAACAACGGCGCCGCGGTCAGCAGTTGGGACGTGACCTGGTCCTACGCCGGGAACCAGAAGGTCACCAGCGGCTGGAACGCGAACATCTCCCAGTCCGGCGCCGCCGTCAGCGCCAAGAGCCTGTCCTACAACGGCTCCCTGGCCACCGGCGCCTCCGCCTCCTTCGGCTTCAACGCCACCTACAGCGGCACCAACGCGCTGCCCACCACGTTCAAGCTGAACGGCGTCACCTGCAACGGCGCCACCGACCCCGGCGACCCGGGGGACCCGGGCGATCCCGGCACCCCGTCGGGCCGCGTCGACAACCCGTACGCCGGCGCCAAGGTGTACGTGAACCCGGAGTGGTCCGCGCATGCCGCCGCCGAACCCGGCGGGACCAGGGTCTCCAACCAGCCGACCGGTGTCTGGCTCGACCGCATCGCCGCGATCAACGGCGCGAACGGCGGCATGGGCGTGCGCGACCACCTCGACGCGGCCCTCGCCCAGAAGGGCAGCGGCGAGGAAGTCGTCCAGTTCGTCGTCTACGACCTCCCGGGCCGTGACTGCTCGGCCCTCGCCTCCAACGGCGAGCTGGGCCCGAACGACATCGACCGGTACAAGAGCGAGTTCATCGACCCGATCGCCAAGATCCTCGCCGACCCCAAGTACGCGAGCCTGCGCATCGTCACCACCATCGAGATCGACTCGCTGCCCAACCTCGTCACCAACGTCAGCGGGCGCCCGACCGCCACGCCCAACTGCGACGTGATGAAGGCCAACGGCAACTACCAGAAGGGCGTCGGCTACGCCCTCGACAAGCTGGGCGACATCCCCAACGTCTACAACTACATCGACGCCGGCCACCACGGCTGGCTGGGCTGGGACGACAACTTCGGCCCCTCCGCGGAACTCTTCAAGACGACCGCCACCAGCAACGGCGCGAAGCTGTCCGACGTCCACGGCTTCATCGTGAACACGGCCAACTACAGCGCCCTGAAGGAGACCAACTTCTCCATCGACGACTCCGTCAACGGCGTCTCGGTCCGCCAGTCCAAGTGGGTCGACTGGAACCGTTACACCGACGAGCTGTCCTACGCCCAGGCCATGCGCGAGAAGCTCATCTCGCTCGGCTTCGACAAGAACCTCGGCATGCTGATCGACACCTCCCGCAACGGCTGGGGCGGCGCGGCCCGGCCCGCCGGACCGGGCGCGAAGACCACCGTCGACACCTACGTCGACGGCGGCCGCATCGACCGCCGCATCCACCTCGGCAACTGGTGCAACCAGGCCGGGGCCGGCCTCGGTGAACGCCCGAAGGCCAACCCGGCCCCCGGGATCGACGCCTACGTGTGGATGAAGCCGCCGGGTGAGTCCGACGGTTCGAGCACCGCCATCGACAACGACGAGGGCAAGGGCTTCGACCGCATGTGCGACCCGACGTACACGGGCAACCCGCGCAACAACAACAACATGTCCGGGGCGCTGCCCAACGCGCCGCTCTCCGGGAAGTGGTTCTCCGCCCAGTTCCAGGAGCTGATGAAGAACGCCTACCCCGCGCTGTAAGGCGCGCCGACCCGGCCCGCCGGGCCCCGGGACACCAGGACCCGGGGCCCGGCGGGCCCCCGCTCGCCCACGCCGTTCTTGCCCCGCTCGCCCCCTCCGCCCGAAATTTCTTGCGCGACCGGCAAACCGGCTTGCCCGCACGCCAGGTGTCCGCACACGGTGGAGGCGCACGCGAAGGCAGCACGAAGGGCGGCGAGCACGCATGGCACACGGCCACCACCAGCAGGGACACACGGACCACGGGGGTCACGCGCGGCACGGCGGGGCGCACCACACCCACCCGGATTGGGTCGAGATGATCCCGCACCTGGAGCGCAACGCCCAGGTGCACACCCCCCTCTACACGCAGGCCCTTGACTGGCTGCGCGCCTCCCGGCCCGGTGGGACGGAGGTGATCGTCGACGCGGGCAGCGGTCCGGGCGCCGTCGCGCTCCAGGTGGCCGCCGCCTTCCCCGGGGCCCGTGTCGTCGCCGCCGACCCGGAGGAGGCGCTGCTCGCGCGCGCCGCCGAACGGGCGGCGGAGGCCGGGCTCGCCGACCGGCTGACCACCCTGCGTGTCGAACTCCCGCAGCCGAGCGCCGAGTTGCCGACGGCCGACCTCATCTGGGCGGCCCGTTCGCTGCACCATGTCGGGGACCAGCGGGCCGCGGTCGCCGCGCTCGCGGACCGGCTCGCGCCGGGCGGCACCCTCGCGCTGGTCGAGGGCGGCCTGCCGTGGCGCTGTCTGCCGCGCGACTTCGGCCTCGGCCGGCCCGGCCTGCAAGCCCGCGCCGACGCCCTGGAGGAGGAGTGGTTCGCTCAGATGCGCGCGGAGCTGCCCGGCGCCAAGCGGGACGTGGACAACTGGACGGCGCTGCTGAGCGACGCGGGCCTGACCGGCGCGGCCAGCCGCACCTTCCTGCTCGACCTGCCCGCGCCGCTCGACGACAATGCCCGCGCGTTCGTCATCGACCTGTGGAAGCGCCGCGCGGACACCTTCCCGGGCAGCATGGCGGACGACGACGCCGAGGTCCTCGCCCGCCTCGTCGACCCCGACGACCCGCGGAGCCTGTACCGGCGCGACGACGTCTTCCTGCTCGCGGCGCAGACCGTGCACATGGCGGTACGGGCCTGAGCACCTGTCTGCGTTCGGCCGGTAAGGCGGCGCGGGTCAGACCAGGTCGAACTCGGCCGGGTCCGCGCCGAGCCGCCGGTCCTCGTTGAGCGCGCTGATCGCGCCGAGGTCCTCGGTGTCCAGCTCGAAGTCGAACACGTCGATGTTCTCCTTGATCCGCGACGGCGTCACGGACTTCGGGATGACGATATTGCCGAGCTGGACGTGCCAGCGCAGGACGACCTGCGCGGGCGTACGGCCGTGCTTCCGCGCGATCGCCACGATCGCCGGGACCTCCAGGAGGCCCTTGCCCTGGCCGAGCGGCGACCACGCCTCGGTCGCGATGCCCAGCTCCGCGTGGATCTCACGGGAGACGTGCTGCTGGAGGTGGGGGTGGAGCTCGATCTGGTTGACGGCGGGGACGACCGAGGTCTCGGCGGTCAGCCTCTCCAGGTGCTCGGGCAGGAAGTTGGAGACGCCGATCGCGCGGGCGCGCCCGTCCTCGTAGATCTTCTCGAACGCCTTGAACGTCTCCACGTACAGGTCCTTGGACGGGAGCGGCCAGTGGATCAGGTACAGGTCCACGTGGTCGAGGCCCAGCTTTTGCAGCGAGGTGTCGAAGGCGCGCAGCGTGGAGTCGTAGCCCTGCTCGGAGTTCCAGAGCTTGGTCGTGACGAAGAGCTCGTCGCGGCTGATGCCGGACGCGGCGATCGCGCGCCCCGTCCCCTCCTCATTGCCGTAGATCGCCGCGGTGTCGATGCTGCGGTACCCGGCCTCCAGGGCGGTCGAGACGGCCTTCTCGGCCTCGTCGTCCGGCACCTGCCACACGCCGAAGCCGAGCTGCGGCATCTCGACGCCGTTGTTCAGGATGATCGGGGGGACCTTGCTCACGAGGTGTCGATCCTTAAGTCGTCGGTTGGTACTCCCCATGATCAACGATCGCGGACGCGGGCGCATTCCGTTGACCGGGAAGGTACGGGGCAGCCCTCTCCTACCCGTTCGACGGCGTGGATCACCGCGCTCATCCGCGGTAGAGGGCGTCGACCTCCGCCGCGTACGCCGCCTCGATGGACTTCCGCTTCAGCTTGAGCGAGGGGGTGAGGAGTCCGTGCTCCTCGGTGAAGGGGTGGGCGAGGATCCGGAACGTACGGATCGACTCCGCCTGGGAGACGAGCGTGTTCGCGGCGACCACGGCGCGCCGCACCTCCATCTCCACGTCCCCGTCGCGGACCAGCTCGGCCGGGGTCATGAGCTGCTTGCCGCGCATGCCGAGCCAGTGCTCGACGGCCTCGGCGTCGAGGGTGACGAGCGCGGCGATGTAGGGCCGGTCGTTGCCGACGACGATGCACTGCGCGACCAGGGGATGGTCGCGGACCCGCTCCTCCAGCTGCTGCGGCGAGACGCTCTTGCCGCCGGAGGTGACGATGATCTCCTTCTTGCGGCCGGTGATGGTGAGGTAGCCGTCGTCGTCGAGGGAGCCCAGGTCACCGGTGGCGAGCCAGCCGTCGTGCAGCGCGGCGTCGGTCGCCTTGGGGTCGTTGAGGTAGCCCTGGAAGATGTTGGGGCCGTGCAGCCATATCTCGCCGTCGTCCGCGATGTGCACCGTGGTGCCGGGGATGGCCTTGCCGACCGTGCCGTAGCGGGTCTGCTCCGGCGGGTTCGCGGCCGCGGCGGCGGTCGACTCGGTCAGCCCGTAGCCCTCGTAGATCGCGACGCCCGCGCCCGCGAAGAACAGGCCGAGGCGCCGGTCCATGCCGGAGCCGCCGGACATGGCCTGGCGGACCCGGCCGCCCATCGCCTCGCGCACCTTGGAGTAGACGAGCTTGTCGAAGAGGGAGTGCTGCATGCGCAGGGACGCGGACGGCCCCGGCCCGGTGCCGAACGCCTTGGCCTCCAGGGCGTCCGCGTACTTCACGGCGCACTCCACGGCCTTGTCGAACGCGGCCGACTTGCCCTCCTTCTCCGCTTTCCTGCGGGCGGCGTTGAAGACCTTCTCGAAGATGTAGGGCACCGCGAGGATGAAGGTGGGCCGGAACGCCTGGAGGTCGGGGAGCAGGGCCGCCGCGTTCAGGCGCGGCTGGTGCCCCATCTTCACGCCGCCGCGCACGGCGGCGATCTGCACCATCCGCCCGAAGACGTGCGCCAGCGGCAGGAAGAGGAGGGTGGAGGCCTCGCTGTCGCGCTTGGAGGCGAAGACCGGCTCCCAGCGGGCGACCATGGTGTCCGCCTCGAACATGAAGTTGGCGTGCGAGATCACACAGCCCTTGGGGCGGCCGGTCGTGCCGGAGGTGTAGATGACGGTGGCGGTGGAGTCCGGGGTGACCGCGCGGCGGTGGCGGTGGACCGTCTCGTCGTCGAGGTGGGCGCCGGAGGCCGACACCTCGCCGACCGCGTCGGCGTCGAGCTGCCACAGGCGCCGCAGGTGCGGCAGCTTGTCGATGACGGTGGCGATGGTCATCGCGTGGTCCTCGTGCTCCACCACGGCCGCCGTGACCTGGGCGTCGTAGAGCATCCAGAAGACCTGCTCGGCGGAGGAGGTCGGGTAGATCGGGACCACCTGCGCGCCGACGGTCCACAGCGCGAAGTCGAACAGCGTCCACTCGTACCGCGTGGGGGCCATGATCGCGACGCGGTCGCCGAACCGGATGCCCTGCGCGAGCAGCCCCTTGGCGAGGGCGAGCACCTCGTCGCGGAACCGGCCCGCGGTGACGTCGTGCCACCGGCCTTCCTTGTCCTTGCGGCCGAACGCGATGCGGGCGGGGTCCTCCAGGGCGTGGTCGAAGACGGCGTCGGCCAGGCCGCCCACCGGCGGCGCCGTCGCCAGAGCGGGGTTGGTGAACTCGCGCAAAGTTGCTCCTTGTGGCGCTCCGCACAGGTCGGTGACGGTACCCGACCGCGGCCCCCGGCGGGAGGGGTGGCAAGGTGCCGGGTGCACATGGAATATGCACAGGTCAGCCGGGTAAATGCGGCCACAAAGGAAGGGCCGGGACAGAATTCTTACGCCCGAGTAAGTTCCGGTGGCGTAATCTCCCGGCCCTCTTCACCACTCTCCACGGAATCTGTACGGAGAGGTCACCGGGGCGTGCCGAGCGCCTCTTTGTGCGGAGCGGTCGGTTCCACTACGGGTGTCCGGGGCGACCGTACCAGCACCAGGACCACGAGCCCCGCGACGACCGCCACACAACCGGCGAGCAGCGACGCGGAGTTCAGACCCTCGGCGAAAGCGGTCCGCAGCGTGCCCTCCGGAACCTGGCCGCGCAGCCCCTGAGCGCCACCGCCCGCGAGCGCGTGCGCGGCCTCGCGCTCCAGCGTGTCCTGCATCCGGGAGATCACCACGGTGCCGAGGACGGCGATGCCGAGCGCGTACCCGAGCTGGCGGAAGGTGTTGAGCGAGCCGCCCGCCATACCGGCCCGCGCCGGTTCGACCGTCGCGAGCGCGGCGCCCGCGATCCCCGGCGACACGAGCCCGACCCCGACGCCGGTGACGAGCAGCCCCGGCACCAGCGCGGTCCACGCCGACCCGGCGTCGAGCACCGCCTGACAGCCCAGACCGACCCCGATGAGCACGAGCCCGCCGCCGACCGTGATCCGCGCGGGCACCCCGTGCAGGAGCTTCCCGCCGGCGATCGCCACCACCATCGACGTCCCCGACAGCGCCACGAAGACCAGACCACCGTGGACCGCGTCCATCCCGAGGAGCGTCTGCAACCACAGCGAGGTGTACGGCAGCACACCGAACGCCGCCCCGTTGAACGCGAACGCGCCCACCATCACCCCGACGAACGCGGGCCTGCGCAACAGCGCCAGATCCAGCATCGGATGCGCCGAGAGCCGCTCCACCACCACGAACGCCACCAGCGCGACCGCCGCCACGGCCAGCGCGACGAGCGCGCCCCGCTCGCCCCAGCCCCGCTCACCGGCCCGGATCACGCCGTACGTCGCCGCGCCCGCGAACGCCGCGAACGCGGCGGTCCCGGCCCAGTCGATCCGGCGCCCGCGCGGCCCGCGCGACTCCGGCACCGCCCGCAGCGTCAGCCACACGGCGGCCACGCTCACCGGCAGATTGACCCAGAAGATCCACCGCCACCCCGGCCCCTCGGTCAGCAGCCCGCCGAGCACCGGACCGATCGCGGCCGCGCCCCCGCTCACCGCGCCGAACACCCCGAGCGCCACCGAGCGCTGCCGCCCCTGGTAGACGGAGCCGAGGAGCGGCAGCGTCGTCGCGAACATCGCCGCGCCGCCCACGCCCTGCACGACCCGCGCCGCGACGAGCGTCTCCGGCCCGCCCGCGAACCCGCACACCAGCGAGGCGACCGCGAACACGACCACCCCCACCACATGCACCCGGCGCCGCCCCAGGATGTCCGCCGCGGCCCCGAGCCCGAGCAGCAGCGCGGCCAGCGCCAGCGCGTATCCGTCCATCACCCACTGAAGATCGCTCAACGAGGCGTGCAGCGCGCCCGCCATGTCCGGCAGCGCCACCACGGCAATGGTCACGTCCAGCAGCAGCATGAACGTCCCCAGGCAGACCGCGGTCAAGGTCCCCCATGTACGCATACGTCGGCCCTCGCCTTTCTCATCTCATCCACGCCGGCCCCTGCGACCGGCCTCCGTACGATGAGCCCACGGCGGCCGAAACCGATGACGGACCGCCCTGATCCGACGGAAACCGACACAAAGGCCGGGACCTTGCAGCTTTCCCCCACGTTCGACGAGCTGGAGCTGAAGATCCTCCAAGCCCTGGAGATCGACGGACGCGCCCCCTTCAGCCGGATCGCCGAGGTCGTCGGCGTCTCCGACCAGACCGTCGCCCGCCGCTACCGCAAACTCGTCACCAGCGGCGGCCTGCGCGTCGTCGGCCTCCAGGACAGCCAGCTGCTCGGCCACGACACCTGGATGCTGCGCCTGCGCTGCGCACCGGAAGGCGCCGAGACCATCTCCGCCGCGCTGGCCCGCCGCCCCGACACGGCGTGGATCGGCCTCACCTCGGGCGGCACCGAGGTGGTCTGCATCACCGTGCCCCGCACCCCCGGCGACCACGACGACCTGCTCCTCGGCAAACTCCCGCGCACCCCGCACATCGTCGAGATCCGGGCCCTGCAATTGCTGCACCGCTACTTCGGCGGCCCCGAGGGCTGGCTTCGCAAACACGGCCTGCTCACCCCGGCCCAGGCCGAGGCGCTCCGGCCGCCGCCCTCCACCGCCGAACCGGCGCTGCCGGGCCCGGCGGACGCCCCGCTCCTCGCCGCCCTCAAGAAGGACGGCCGCGCCACCTACCCCGAACTCCAGCGCGCCACCGGCATGTCGGAGTCCGCCGTCAAACGCCGCCTGGCCCAGCTCCTCGCCTCCGGCGCCTTCTACATCGACATCGAGTACGACACGACCCGCCTCGGCTACGCCCTGGCCGCCGTCCTCTGGATCACGGCGTCCCCGCGCCACCTCCACACGGTCGGCCAGGCCCTCGCCGACCACCAGGAGATCGCCTACGCGGCGGCGACAGCGGGCCCGTCGAACATCGTGGTCACAGCGGTGGCCCGCGACACGGCGGACCTCTACGCCTACGTCAGCGGAAAACTGGGCCACCTGGAGGGGGTGGAACACGTGGAAACGGCCCCGTTCAGCCGCAGAATCAAGCAACTGACATACACACCCCCGACCCGCTGAGACGCCGCGCGGGGGCGCGGGGACTGCGCGAGCAGCGCCCCCAGGGGCGCGGGGAACTGCGCGAGCAACCACGACGTACGGACACCCGGCAACGAAAGCGCAACCCGCAACGGCGCGAGGCCGCTACCGAACCCCCCGATGCAACCGATCCCCGCCCGCCAGAATCGCCCGCGCCAACGCCACCCCGGGCCCCCCGAGATCCCGCCCCCGCCCGGCGGAACCATGCAGCACCACGAAATCGACCTCCCCCAACTCCGGCAACCCCACCCGTTCAGGCACCCGCACAAGCCCCGGAGGAACAAGCCCCCGCGCGTGCGCCATCACCCCGAGCCCCGCCCGCGCCGCCGCGATCAACCCGTTCAGCGACCCACTCGTACAGGCGATACGCCAGGCGCGTCCGTGCCGCTCCAGCGCCTCCAGGGCCATGGCCCGCGAGATCCCGGGCGGCGGATAGACGATCAGCGGCACGGGCCGCTCCGGGTCGATCCGCAGCCGCTCGGAGCCGATCCACACCATCCGGTCCTGCCACACGGACTCCCCGCGCGGGTCCTCGGGCCGCCGCTTGGCGAGGACGAGATCGAGCTTCCCGGCGTCGAGCTGCTCGTGCAGCGTCCCGGAGAGTTCGACGGTCAGCTCCAGATCGACCTCGGGATGCTCGTGCCGAAACGATTCCAGGATCTCGCTGAGCCGCGTCAGCACGAAGTCCTCGGACGCCCCGAACCGCAACCGCCCCCTGAGCCGCGTCCCGGCGAAGAACGCGGCGGCCTGCTCGTGCACCTCCAGGATCCGCCGCGCGAACCCGAGCATCGCCTCCCCGTCCTCGGTCAGCTCGACGGAGTGCGTGTCCCGCGTGAACAGGGTCCGCCCGGCCGCGTCCTCCAGCCTGCGCACGTGCTGACTGACGGTGGACTGCCGCAGCCCGAGCCGCCGCGCGGCCTGCGTGAAGCTCAATGTCTGCGCGACGGCGAGGAAGGTCCGCAACTGCGCGGGTTCGTACATCCTCCGACCCTACCCGCGCTCATCACGCGACGCGATGACAGTCAACGTGGCATACGTGTTTCCCGATCGCGGAGTGCGGGAGGACGATGAGGGGGCACGACCCGAACCGAGAGCAAGGACCCCATGAAACGCCTGCACTGGCCGCGCCGGCTGCCCGTCGACCCGTACATCGTCGCGCTGCTCGCGACGGTGGGCGTCGCCGCGCTCCTCCCGGCGCGCGGCACCGCCGCCGACGTCGCCTCGGGCGCCTCGACCGGGGCGGTCGCCTTCCTCTTCTTCCTCTACGGGGCGCGCCTGTCGACCCGGGAGGCGATGGACGGCCTGCGCCACTGGCGCCTGCACGTGACGGTTCTGGCCTGTACGTTCGTGGTGTTCCCGCTGCTCGGCCTGGCGGCCCGCGGCCTGGTCCCGGCCCTGCTCCCGGAGAACCTGTACGAGGGCCTGCTCTTCCTCACCCTCGTCCCGTCGACCATCCAGTCCTCGATCGCGTTCACCTCCATCGCGCGCGGCAACGTCCCGGCGGCGATCTGCGCGGGCTCCTTCTCCTCCCTCGCCGGTATCGTCCTCACCCCGCTGCTCGCGGCGGCGCTGCTCGGCAACAGCGGGGGCGGCTTCTCCGCCGACTCCCTCGTCAAGATCGTGCTGCAACTGCTCGTGCCGTTCGTCGCGGGGCAACTGCTGCGCCGCTGGGTCGGCGGTTTCCTGGCCCGCCACAAGAAGGTCCTCGGGTACGTGGACCGTGGCTCGATCCTGCTGGTCGTCTACACGGCGTTCAGCGAGGGCATGGTCCAGGGCATCTGGCACCAGGTCAGCGCCGTCCGTCTGATCGGCCTGCTCGGCGTCGAGGCCGTCCTGCTCGCGGTGATGCTGGCCGCGACCTGGTACGGCGCGAAGGCGCTCGGCTTCGGCCGGGCGGACCGGATCGCGATCCAGTTCGCGGGCTCGAAGAAGTCCCTGGCGTCGGGCCTGCCGATGGCGAGCGTCCTGTTCGGCGCGCACGCCTCGCTCGCGGTCCTGCCGCTGATGCTCTTCCACCAGATGCAGTTGATGGTGTGCGCGGTGATCGCCAAGCGCCGCGCGAAGGACCCGGAGGAGCCGGACGGCGAGCGGCCGCTCAACCGAGCCGGAGGGTCACGAACCGCGGCCGGTACAGCGCCACGTTCCGGCTGAGGTGCGCCTGCGCGGTGGCGGGCGCGGCGTCCAGCCAGTTGACGTCATAGCTGAGCACGAGCCGCCCGCCCCCGCTGACGGCCTGGTGCACCTGCGGGTTGTACGCGGCGACCGTCCCGTCCGGCAGCGGTGGCGCGAACCCCTTCGCGGGCCCGTGCCAGGGCCCGGTGGGGGAGCAGGCCCAGTACGAGGTGACAGTGGTCAGACCGGCGGTCCCCGCCGCCATCGTGAACAGGACGTACGTCCCCGAGTCCCGCACCACCCCGAACGCGCTCCCCACCCCGCGCCGCCGCCCGTCCCCGAGTACGGGCGCCGCCCGCGCCCCGGTGCGCCAGCTCTCGCCGTCCCAGTACTCCCAGTCCCGGGGTGAGCCGAGCCGCCCGTGCTCGACCCGGGCCACGTAGGCGCGGCGCACGGGGGCCTGTCCGTCGTCGCCGCCGAACACGTACGTCCACTTCCCCTCGTCGACCATGGTCGTCCCGTACAGGACGCGCCGGCCGGGGTCGGGCACCTGCCGCTGGTCGAGCACCTGGGTGACGGATTCGAGCCGCAGGCCGGGCAGGGTGAGGGTGGCCACCTCGGTGGCGGTGGGCACCCCGTAGATGTACGGCCCGGTCCCGGCGGTCCGCGTCCACAGCAGTACCCGTACGACCTGCTCGTCCGCCCCCGGCGACCGGGGTTCCACGCGCGCCGCGACGGGCCACCGCCACTCACCGGCCCCGGTGTCGGGGAACAGCGGCGCGGCGAGGGTCCGCTCGATCCGCCCCGACGCCCCCATGACCACGGCCGAGTTGCGCACCATCGGCGCGTTGGCGTCCCGCCAGGAATGGGGCTGTCCGGCGGGGTTGGGCGGTGGGTGAACGGCGCCGAGATAGGTGTCGGAGAACAGCCACAGCACCCGCCCGTCGGGCAGCGCCACGGAGTGCGTCCCGTCCCCACCGGTCCAGTCGTCGCCCCGGGAATTGTCGTTCCCGTAGCGGCTGAACTCCTGGTCGAGGGCCGGATCGGGAGCCCAGGACGCCACCGCGCGGGCCGCACACGAGGAGCCGCCCTCGTCACGGTCGACGAGGGCGATCCACACAACGAACCCGCAGACAAGAACGAGGACCAGCCCAATCAGGGGCGCGGGGAACTGCGCGACCAGCCGAAACCGACCGCGAGCCGCCGACGATCCCCCACCACCCCTCACGAACAGCGACGCTAGCCCCGAGAGCCGACACGATCCAGCGGCAACCACAGAACAGGCCGCCCACCGGAGGTGACCCGCACGTCATCGAGGTCCCCGGCGAAGAACGCCCGGCTGTCCATCCGCTGCCCCACATGCACCCCGAACGGCGAGTTCCGGCTGACGGACCCGGGAACGTCCACCGCACTGCGCACCACGTCCCCGTCGATGCTGAGCGTCAACTCACCATCGGCGCGCCGGAGTTCGGCCTGATGCCACGCCCCGTCGTTGTACGCCGAGGAACTGCTCACCGACACACTTCGCGGAGCGGCCGCCCCCTCGCGCACGGTGATCAACCCGGTGATCCGGTGCGACGCGGGCTCCCCGCGCAGCCACACCTGCGGCTGCGTCGTCCCGATGCCGCCCATCCACAGGAACGGCTGCTCCCCGCTGGTGGCGGTGTACCGGAACCGTACGGAGGCTACGAAGTCCCGGTCGCCCAGGGCGAGCGAGCGCCGGAACGGCAACCGCACCGCGTCGTCGACCCCGTCGAACGCGAGCGCCCGCCCGACCGCACCGTCCGTCACCGACGCCCCGCCGAGGACGGCCGCGGGCCGCGCGCCCGGGGCGAGGTCGAGCGTGGCCGGGTCGGGGCCGCGCCGCTCCTTCAGCCAGTCCGGGGTGAACCGGGCGAAGCGGATCTCGTCGCGCGCGTCGACGGCGCCGCCCTCGTACATCAGGCCCACATGGCTCCGGTCGGCCTGCACCAGATCCGAGTAGCCCGACCAGTCCGTGGTCACGACGGTGGAGCGGTCGAAGCTGTCCCAGGTGCGGCCGCCGTCGTAGGAGGACCGGATCGTCATGGTGCGGCGCCGGTCGGGGTCGCCGGGGCAGCCGAGCAGCAGCCGCCGGCCGCCCTTGCCGACGGGCAGCACGGAGCACTGCACCTGTGGCGCGTACAGGTCGGGGATCGCGGTGAAGGGGCGGACGAAGGAGTCGCCGCCGTCCCGGCTGACCGTGTGCGTACGGTGGCCGAGGTCGGTGCCGTCCTGCTCGCGCCCGCTGACGTAGACCGTGCCGTCGGGGAGTTCGGCGAGCGTCATCTCGGACGGCTTCTGACGCCAGATGCCCTCCGGCGGTATCGGCCACGTGTCCTTCGCACCGATCCGCCAGTGCTCGCCGTGGTCGTCGCTGACCATGAGGGTGGCGTGGTTGGCGCTGACGCGGCTGCCGTTCCACGTCTCGGCGTTGACGGTGAAGACGAGGCGCCCGCGGTGGCGGCCCTTGGTGAGCTGGATGCCGTGGACGGGCCCGGTCGCGTACCAGGAGTTGAACTCGGGCGGCAGCAGCTCGTCGCTGAGGTCGCGCGGCGCGGACCAGGTGCGGCCGTCGTCGTCGCTGTACTGGAGGTGCGGGGTGCGGTCGCACGGCACGGGGCAGTTGCCGCCGCCGGGCAGGCCCGTGTTCCAGGTCTCGGCGAGGAGGATGCGGCCGGTGTACCGGTCGACGACCGGCGCCGGGTTGCCGTGGGTGTCTCCGGCGCCCTCGTTGACGACCTGGAGCGGTGACCAGGTCCGGCCGCCGTCCTCGGAACGTTTGACGACGATGTCTATGTCACCGGCGTCGGTGCAGTCATGTGTGCGTCCCTCGGCGAAGGCGAGGAGGGTGCCCTCGACCGTCTTCACGACGGCCGGGATGCGGTAGCAGGCGTAGCCGGGGTCCTGCGACGCCTTGAACAACACCTGCTGCTCGAAGGGGAGTTGGGGTTCGGTCGCCGTGGCGGTGGCGGCGGGGAGTGCCGCGGCGACCGCTATGGAGACGGCCGCGGCCGCCAGCATGGATCTCAGACGTGCGCGTACGGAGTTTCGTCGCATGACGCGACCCACCCTTCAGGTCATACGGACAACAGACCAAGAACCGGACATCCCACGTCCAACGTATGCGTCACAGACGCTACTGGGGCGCCCCGACACCCACAAGAACCGCGCACACGTGGTTCTCACACGTGTTTCTCAAGGGTTCAGGGATCAGGGGGTCAAGGGATCAGCACCACCTTCCCGAGATTCGCCCGCCCCTCGATCACCGCGTGTGCCCGCCCCGCCTCCTCCAGCGCGTACGTGCCGTGCACCACCGGCTTCAGAGCCCCCGTCAGGAACGACCGCCACAGCTCCTCGCGCCACTTCTCGTACGTCTCGGGGCGTCCGCGCGCGATGAGGCCCATCTGAAATCCGATCACCGACTTCGCCCCGACCAGCAGGTCGTACGCGGCCACCGTCCCGCCGCCCGAGCTGTACGCCACGACCCGCCCGTGCGGCGCGAGGGCGCCGACCGCGCGCGGCAGCACCTCGCCGCCGACCGCGTCCAGGACGTAGTCCACAGGCTCACCCCAGGACGGCGCGTCGTAGGTGACGACGGCGTCGGCCCCGAGCCCGCGCGCGAAACCGGCCTTGCCCGCGTCGGACACGGCCGCCACGACCCGGGACGCGCCCTCCAGACGCGCCAGTTGCAGGGCGAGGTGGCCGACGCCGCTCGCCGCCGCCGTCACGAGCGCGGCCTCGCCCGGCTCCGGGCGCGCCGCGCGCAGCGCCCCGTAGGCGACGAGCCCGCTGCGGACGAGCGCCACCGCGTCGACCGCACTCGCCGCGCCGGGCACGGGGGAGGCCATCGCGACGTGCAGCAGCGCGTAGTCGGCGTAGCCGTGGCCGAAGGTCAGACCGGTGACCCGGTCGCCGACGGTGTACGCCGTCACGCCCTCGCCGACCGCCACCACCTCGCCCGCGATCTCGCCGCCCAGTGCGATCGGCTCCCGGTCCTCGCGCACCTTGCGGACGACGGGCAGGGTGACGCCGACCGCCTCGGCGCGCACCAGCAGCTCGCCGGGGCCGGGCTCGGGGACGGGCGCTTCCTCCAGGAACAGGACCTCGGGACCACCGCTGTGGCTGTACCGGACACGACGCATGGCGTGCCACCGCCTTCCGACGACAGAAACCGTTGGGAGCGCCAACGGTAGCCACAAGTTCATTGGGAAGTCCAACGGCTTTCGGTACGCTGACCCCATGAGCAGCACTCCGGTGCCCCCCACCGCCCCCAGCACCATCCGCTCCCTGCCGAGCTGGCTCCTGGGCCGGGCCGCCGCGCGCGGCCGGGCCCTCGTCGCGGACGCGCTCGCCGAACACGGCCTGCGCATGTGGCACCACGTGGTGCTCAGCGCGGTCGCCGACCTGGAACCCGTCGCCCAGGCCGACCTCGTGCGCAGCGTGCAGCTCGACCCCAAGGACATGGTCGGCGTCCTGAACGACCTCCAGGACGCCGGTCTCGTCGAGCGCGCGCCCGACCCCAGGGACCGGCGCAAGAACGCCGTCACCATCACCGCCGACGGCGCCCGCCTCGTCGCCGCGTGCGCCCGCGCCTCCCGCGCCGCCAACGACGCGCTCCTCGCACCGCTCACCGAGGACGAGCGGGAGGTCTTCCTCGACCTGCTGCGCCGGGTGTCGGGGGTGCCGGAGGCGCCGGCGTAGCGGGGCCCGTCAGCCCTGCGGCTGCGGGACGGCCGCCTCCGTCCGCAGGTCGACGCGGTCCTCGCCCGCGTACACGTTCATGGAGGCGCCCCGCAGGAAGCCGATCAGGGTGAGGCCGGTCTCGGCGGCCAGGTCGACGGCGAGCGACGAGGGCGCCGACACCGCCGCGAGCACCGGGATGCCCGCCATGACGGCCTTCTGCGCCAGCTCGAACGAGGCGCGCCCGGAGACCATCAGCACCGAGCGCGACAGCGGCAGGTCCCCGCTCTGCAGGGCGCGCCCGACCAGCTTGTCCACGGCGTTGTGCCGCCCCACGTCCTCCCTGATGTCGACGAGGTTCCCCTCCTCGTCGAAGAGGGCCGCCGCGTGCAGACCGCCCGTGCGGTCGAAGACCCGCTGGGCCTCGCGCAGCCGGTCGGGCAGCGAGGAGAGCAGCTCGGGGGTGAGCCGCAGCGGGGGAGTGTCCGCGATCGGGAAGCGGGCCGTGGTGCGCACCGCGTCGAGGCTCGCCTTGCCGCACAGCCCGCAGGAGGAGGTCGTGTAGACGTTGCGTTCAAGGGTGATGTCGGGCAGGACGACCCCGGGCGCCGTCCGTACGTCGACGACGTTGTACGTGTTCGACCCGTCCTGTGTCGCGCCCGCGCAGTACACGATGTTCTGCAGGTCATCGGCGGCGCCGAGCACGCCCTCGCTGACCAGGAACCCGGCGGCGAGCGCGAAGTCGTCGCCCGGGGTGCGCATGGTGATGGCGAGCGGCTTGCCGTTCAGCCGGATCTCCAGGGGTTCCTCGGCGACGAGGGTGTCCGGCCGGGTCGAGACGCGCCCGTCCCTGATCCGGAGCACCTTGCGCCGTTCGGTGACTCGTCCCATGTCCTGATCAGCCCCGGTTCTGTACGTGTCTCGCGGCCGCAGCGGCCCTGGACGCGGCGGTCGCCGCACGCCACCGGAGCGCCGTGCGGCGACATGGCCCTCGCGCCCCCATTGTCCTGCACGGGCGGCGCGCGGTCGCCGTCGGCTCCGGGTACCCGCGCCGGTGCGTCCGGACCGCGCACGGTCGACGGATTCCGTGTGGACGAGGTCCGGCCCCTTCCCATCGCCGACGCCCCTGCCTACGGTTCTCGATCATGAGGCCCCCCGTCGCACCCCCCGGCTGGAGCCGCTGGCTCGTACCGCCCGCCGCCCTCTCGGTCCATCTCTCCATCGGCCAGGCCTACGCCTGGAGCGTCTTCAAACCACCCCTCGAATCCGCGCTCGGCCTGAGCGGCACCCAGAGCGCGCTGCCGTTCCAGCTCGGCATCGTGATGCTCGGCCTGTCCGCCGCGTTCGGCGGCACGCTCGTCGAGCGCAACGGCCCGCGCTGGGCGATGACCGTCGCCCTCGTCTGCTTCTCCTCCGGCTTCCTGCTCTCCGCGCTCGGCGCCGCCACCGAGCAGTACTGGCTGATCGTGCTCGGCTACGGCTTCGTCGGCGGCATCGGGCTCGGCATCGGCTACATCTCCCCGGTCTCCACCCTGATCAAGTGGTTCCCCGACCGGCCCGGCATGGCCACCGGCATCGCCATCATGGGCTTCGGCGGCGGCGCGCTGATCGCGTCGCCGTGGAGCGCGGAGATGCTGGACGCGTTCGGCACGGACAGCGGCGGCATCGCGCTCGCCTTCCTCGTGCACGGGCTCGTGTACGCGCTCTTCATGACGCTCGGCGTCCTCCTGGTCCGCGTACCGCCGAAGGCCGGGGCGACGGCCCCGGCGGAGAAGCCGGTGGCGGCCGCCCCCGCCGGCCCCCAGGTCTCCGCGAGGCAAGCCATCCGCACCCCGCAGTTCTGGTGCCTCTGGCTCGTGCTGTGCATGAACGTGACCGCGGGCATCGGCATCCTCGAAAAAGCCGCCCCGATGATCACTGACTTCTTCAAGGACTCCAGCACGCCGGTCACGGCGTCCGCGGCGGCCGGTTTCGTCGCGCTGCTCTCCGCCGCCAACATGGCGGGCCGCATCGGCTGGTCCTCCGCATCCGACCTCATGGGCCGCAAGAACGTCTACCGCCTCTACCTCGGCGTGGGCGCCCTGATGTACCTCCTCATCGCCCTCTACGGCGACGCCTCCAAACCCCTGTTCGTCCTCTGCGCGCTGGTGATCCTCTCCTTCTACGGAGGCGGCTTCGCGACCGCGCCCGCGTATCTGAAGGACCTGTTCGGCACCTACCAGGTCGGCGCCATCCACGGCCGGCTGCTCACGGCCTGGTCGCTCGCCGGTGTCCTCGGCCCGCTCATCGTCAACTGGGTCTCCGACAGCCAGGAGAGCGCGGGCAAGCACGGCCCGTCCCTCTACGGCGTCTCCTTCGTCATCATGATCGGCCTGCTCGTCGTCGGCTTCGTCGCCAACGAGCTCATCCGGCCCGTCCACCCCCGCCACCACGTCCCCGCCGCTCCCAGGGAGTCCTCCGATGACACCGCCGACCGCGCCCCCGACCACGACCGCCGGCAGTCCGCCTAGGCGCCGCGGCCTGATCGCCTTCGCCTGGCTGTGGGTGGGCGCGCCGCTCGCCTACGGGCTGTATGAACTGGTGCAGAAGGCGACACAACTGTTCACAGGCTGACCGGTCGGAACTCCGCGGAACTCTCAGGAAGTCTCCAACCGGGACCGCGCAATCCTGTGCTTTACCTCACCTCGTACTCGTCGGTCGCTGGCCAGACTGATACGTCCGCGGCTCGCGCCTGGCGCGAACCGGGCACACGACCAGGCATACGAGGGGACCTCCATGAACGGTTCGCGCATCGTCGGCATCGGCCACCATCAGCCCGCCAGAGTCCTCACCAACGAGGATCTGGCGGGCATGGTCGACACCGACGACGAGTGGATCCGCTCCCGCGTCGGCATCCGCACCCGGCACATCGCCGGGCCCGACGAGCCCGTCGACGAACTGGCCGCGCACGCCGCCGCCAAGGCGCTGGCCGCCGCCGGGCTGACCGCCGACGCGATCGACCTCGTCGTCGTCGCCACGTCCACCGCCGTCGACCGCTCCCCGAACACGGCGGCGCGCGTCGCCCAGCGGCTCGGCGTCCCGTCCCCGGCCGCGCTCGACATGAACGTCGTCTGCGCCGGGTTCACCCACGCCCTCGCCACCGCCGACCACACCCTGCGCGCGGGCGCCGCCACCCGCGCCCTCGTCATCGGCGCGGACAAGATGTCCGCCGTCACCGACTGGACCGACCGCTCCACCTGCGTCCTCGTCGGCGACGGCGCGGGCGCCGTGGTGATCGAACCCTGCGCCGACGGCGAGGAGCCAGGCATCGGCCCCGTCCTGTGGGGCTCGGTCCCGGAGATGGGCAACGCCGTACGGATCGAGGGCGAGCCCGCGCGCTTCGCCCAGGAGGGCCAGTCCGTCTACCGCTGGGCGACCCGGCAGCTGCCGCCGCTGGCCCGGCAGACCTGCGAGAAGGCGGGGTTCGACCCGGCCGACCTCGCCGCGGTCGTCCTGCACCAGGCCAATCTGCGGATCATCGAACCCCTCGCCGAGAAGATCGGCGCGGTCAACGCGGTGGTCGCCCGGGACGTCGTCGACTCCGGCAACACCTCGGCCGCGAGCGTGCCGATGGCCCTCTCCAAGCTGATCGAGCGCGGCGAGGTGCGCAGCGGGGCGCCCGCGCTCCTCTTCGGCTTCGGCGGCAATCTCTCGTACGCGGGCCAGGTCGTGCGCTGCCCGTAGGGCCCCGCCCCATCTTTGTCCTGTGACTGGAGAAAGTCATGGGTAATTCCTGCGCAACTTCTTCCCACACCCGGCAGGCACTGCTACGTTCCCCATCGAAAGAACGGCGAAAGTACCGGAGCCCGAAGAGGCGGGGAGGGGCACGTGAGACGCATGACGGCTCGACCCGCGAACGCGCACCAGGCGCGCCTGTTGCGACTGCTGCGTGACGGAGGGCCCAACTCCCGCGCTCAGCTCGGCGACCAGATCGACCTGTCCCGCTCCAAGCTGGCGGTCGAGGTGGACCGCCTCCTGGAGACCGGACTCGTGGTCGCCGACGGACTCGCCGCCTCGCGCGGCGGCCGCCGGTCCCACAACATCCGGCTCGCCCCCGAGCTCCGCTTCCTCGGCGTCGACATCGGCGCGACCTCGGTCGACGTCGCCGTCACCAACGCCGAACTGGAAGTGCTCGGACACATCACCCAGCCCATGGACGTACGCGAGGGGCCGGTCGCGGTCTTCGAGCAAGTACTCGCCATGGCCGCGAAGTTGCGGGCGTCCGGGCTCGCCGAGGGGTTCGACGGGGCGGGCATCGGCGTGCCGGGCCCGGTCCGCTTCCCCGAAGGCGTCCCGGTCGCCCCGCCGATCATGCCCGGCTGGGACGGCTTCCCGGTCCGCGAGGCGCTCAGCCAGGACCTCGGCTGCCCGGTCATGGTCGACAACGACGTGAACCTGATGGCCGTGGGGGAGCAGCACGCGGGCGTCGCCCGCTCCGCGCGCGACTTCCTCTGCGTCAAGATCGGCACCGGTATCGGCTGCGGCATCGTCGTCGGCGGCGAGGTCTACCGGGGCACGACCGGATCGGCCGGCGACATCGGCCACATCCAGGTCGAGCCCGACGGCAGGCAGTGCGCCTGCGGCAACAAGGGCTGCCTGGAGGCCTACTTCAGCGGCGCGGCGCTCGCCCGCGACGCCGAGGAGGCCGCCCGCGACGGCCGCTCGCCCGAGCTGGCCGGACTCCTGGAGTCGGCCGGGAAGCTCACCGCCGCCGACGTCGCGGTGGCCGCCGCGGCCGGTGACGGCACCGCCCTCGACCTGATCCGGGACGGCGGCAACCGCACCGGCCAGGTCATCGCGTCCCTCGTCTCCTTCTTCAACCCGGGCCTGGTCGTCATCGGCGGCGGTGTCACCGGCCTCGGCCACACGCTCCTCGCCGCCCTGCGCACCCAGGTCTACCGCCAGTCGCTGCCTCTCGCGACCGGCAACCTGCCCATCGTCCTGGGCGAGCTGGGCCAGGCCGCCGGAGTCATCGGCGGCGCCCGCCTCATCAGCGACCACCTGTTCTCACCCGCGTAACACCTCGCAGACACCCCTCACCGCCCTCACCCACCACTTCACCAAGCACAGCGCCCTGCTCTGCCCTGCCCTGAAACCGGCCCGCACCCGCTGCTAGGGGAACCGCCATGGCACTTTCGGCACCAGAACCACCGCTGCTCACGATGTCCGGCATCACCAAGTCGTTCCCCGGCGTCCGCGCCCTCGACGGCGTGGACCTAGAGGTCCAGGCCGGCGAGGTGCACTGCCTGCTCGGCCAGAACGGTGCGGGAAAATCGACGCTCATCAAGGTCCTCGCCGGCGCCCACCAGCCCGACGAGGGGTCCATCACCTGGCGCTCCGAGCCGGTCACCCTGCGCTCGCCGATCGCCGCGATGCGCCTCGGCATCGCCACCATCTACCAGGAACTCGACCTCGTGGAAGGTCTGTCGGTGGCCGAGAACGTCTTCCTCGGACACGAACCGACCTCGGCCGGGTTCGTCGTCCGCGGCAAGGACGCCAAAGCCGCGACGGCCGCCCTGCTCAAGCGGCTCGGCCACGGGGAGATCGACCCGGGCACGCTCGTGGGCGACCTGTCCGCCGCCGGGCAGCAGATCGTCTCGATGGCCCGCGCCCTCTCCCACGACGTACGCCTCATCGTCATGGACGAGCCGTCCGCCGCGCTCGACCCCGACGAGGTCGACAACCTCTTCCGCACCGTCGCGAGCCTCACCGCCGACGGCGTCGCCGTCGTCTACATCTCGCACCGCCTGGAGGAGATCCGCCGCATCGGCGACCGCGTCACCGTCCTCAAGGACGGCCGCGCCGTGGCCGGCGGGCTCCCCGCCAAGGACACGCCGACGCGTGACGTGGTCGCGTTGATGACGGGCCGCAACGTGGAGTACGTCTTCCCGGAGCGCTCGTCGTACGGGGCCGCGTCCCCGGCCTCTGCAGAACCGGTTCTGCAGGCGCGGAACCTCTCCCGCGAGGGCGAGTTCGAGCCACTCGACCTCGAACTCCGCCCCGGCGAGATCGTCGGCCTCGCCGGACTCGTCGGCTCGGGCCGCTCCGAGATCCTGGAGACGATCTACGGCGCCCGCAAACCGACGACCGGCCAGGTCACCGTCGAGGGACGGGTGTTGCGCCCCGGCAGCGTCCGCGCGGCGGTCCGCGCCGGTCTCGGCCTCGCCCCCGAGGAGCGCAAGGCACAGGGCCTCCTCATGCTGGAGTCCGTCACCCGCAACGTCTCCGTCTCCTCCATGTCCCGCTTCTCGTACGGGGGCTGGGTCGACCGAAGCCGCGAGAACGAGGCCGCGCGCAAGGTCACCCGCGAACTCTCCCTGCGCCCCGACAACCCCGCCGTCCCCGTCCGCACCCTGTCCGGCGGCAACCAGCAGAAGGCCGTCCTGGCCCGCTGGCTGCTGCGCGGCTGCAAGGTGCTGCTCCTGGACGAGCCGACCCGCGGCGTCGACGTCGGCGCCCGCGCCGAGCTGTACGCGGTCATCCGCCGCCTCGCCGACGAAGGGCTCGCCGTGCTCCTCGTCTCCAGCGAGGTCCCCGAGGTCCTGGGCCTCGCCGACCGCGTCCTGGTCCTGCGCGAGGGCCGCGTCGTCCACGAGGCCCCGGCGACGGAGCTGACGGAACACCGGGTCCTGGACCTGGTCATGGAAGGCACCCCGGCATGAGCGGCGCGCTCGGTCACACACCACCTGCACCCGACATCCAACAGCCCTCTCACGGCGAGTGGTCGATCTACTCGGAAGGGACCCCGGCGTCATGACGCAGCCCGCCTCACCCGCCCGCCCGGCGGAGCCCAAGACCGCGCCGGCCTCACCCCCGAGCGCCCTGAAGACCCTGCGCCTCGACGTACGGACGCTCTCCCTCCTGGGCGTCCTCGCCGCCCTGATCGTCGTCGGCGGCATCACCCAGCCCGACTCGTTCCTGGACACCGACAACGTCCAGCTGATCCTCACCCAGGCGTCCGTCATCGGCGTCGTCACCGTCGGCATGACCTTCGTGATCATCTCCGGCGGCATCGACCTCTCCGTCGGCGCGATCGTCGCCCTCGCCAGTTGCTGGGCCACCACGGTCGCCACCCAGGAGTACGGGTTCATCGGCATCCTCTTCACCGCGGTCGTCGTCGGCGTGGGCTGCGGCCTCGTCAACGGTGTCCTGATCGCGTACGGCGGCATGGTCCCGTTCATCGCCACCCTCGCGATGCTCGCCGCGGGGCGCGGCCTCGCCGAGCAGATCACCGACGGCAAGACGCAGGTCGTCACCGTCGACAGCGTCCTGAAGCTCGGTGAGCGCGACGCGTACGTGCTCGGCATCCCGCCGCTCGTCCTCGTCTTCGCCGCCGTCACGATCGTCGGCTGGCTGGTCCTCAACCGCACCACGTTCGGCCGCCGCTCGGTCGCCGTCGGCGGCAACGCGGAGGCCGCCCGCCTCGCCGGCATCGACGTACGCCGCCAGCGGCTCTACCTCTACCTGCTGTCGGGCCTGTGCTGCGGCATCGCCGCGTTCCTGCTCATCGTCCTCGCCGGGTCAGGACAGAACACCAACGGCAACCTGTACGAGCTCGACGCCATCGCCGCCGCCATCATCGGCGGCACCCTCCTCACCGGCGGCCGGGGCACCATCGTCGGCTCCGTCCTCGGTGTCCTGATCTTCACCACCATCACCAACATCTTCGCGCTGAACAACCTCCAGAGCGACGTCCAGGAGATCGCCAAGGGCGCGATCATCGTCGCGGCGGTCCTGGTCCAGCGACGTACGGCGAACACGCACTCCTGATGTTCCAGACGCTTTGAAGCCCCGGGAAGGGACGACGCCATGCCAGACTTCACGAGCCGCAGAGGACTCCTGTTCGGCGCGGCAGCAGCCGTCAGCACAGGCGGTCTGCTCACGGCCTGCACCAGCAACGAGCCCAGCGACAAGGGCGGCAGCAGCAAGGCCGCCGACCAGCCGGTCGCCGACGACAAGCCCGGCAAGCAGGTCACCATCGGCTTCGCCGGACCGCAGGCCGACCACGGCTGGCTGAACGCCATCAACGAGAACGCCAAGGAACGGGCGAAGAAGTACTCCGACGTCACCCTCGAAGCCACCGAGGGCTCGAACGACACGGCCGCGCAGATCGGCCAGGTCGAGACGCTGATCAACAAGAAGGTCGACGTCCTCGTCATCCTGCCCGCCGACGGCAAGGCGCTCACCCAGGTCGGCCTCAAGGCGATGCGGGCCGGGATACCCGTCGTCAACCTCGACCGCATCTTCAACACCCCGCAGGCGTACCGCTGCTGGGTCGGCGGCGACAACTACGGCATGGGCCTGAGCGCCGGGAACTACATCGGCGAGAAGCTCAAGGACAAGAAGAACGCCAAGGTCATCGAGCTCGCGGGCATCGACAACCTCGAACTGACCAAGCAGCGCACCCAAGGTTTCGACGACGCGCTGAAGAACTACCCGAACATCGAGAAGGTCGCCCGCCAGGCCGCCGAGTTCACCGTCGAGTCCGGCCAGGCCAAGATGGCCCAGCTCCTCCAGGCGCAGAAGAGCTTCGACGCCGTGTGGAACCACGACGACGACCAGGGCGTCGGCGCCCTGCGCGCCATCAAGCAGGCGGGCCGCGACGACTTCCTGATGGTCGGCGGCGCGGGCGCCCTCTCCGCGATGCAGGCCATCGAGGCCGACAACAGCGTCCTGAAGGCCACCGTCCTCTACCCGCCGACCATGGCCGCCTCCGCCATCGACCTGGCCCGCGCGCTCGGCCAGGGCAAGGGCGTCAGCGGCATGGCCGAGTTCGAGATCCCCGCCCACGTGACCCTGTTCTCCGCCGTCGTAGACAAGGAGAACGTCGCCAAGTACATGCCCACCGGATTCAAGTGACGGGCGCCGGCACGAGGCATCGGGCGATCACGGCGTGGACCAGGAGGACTTCCGCATGGCAGGCAGCAGCACGGGTACGACGGCTCGGGTTACGGGTGCCGGGGACGGCGACGGCGACGGGGAGGTGAAGCCGGTCCTGGGGGTCGGCATGGTCGGCTACGCGTTCATGGGCGCCGCCCACTCGCAGGGGTGGCGCACCGTGGGCCGCGTCTTCGACCTGCCGCTCACCCCCAGACTGGCCGCGGTCTGCGGCCGTGACGGCGCGGCCGTGCGCGCCGCCGCCGACCGGCTCGGCTGGGCCGCCGCCGAGACGGACTGGCGGGCGCTGATCGAACGGGACGACGTCGACCTCATCGACATCTGCACCCCCGGCGACAGCCACGCCGAGATCGCCGTCGCGGCCCTGGAGGCGGGCAAGCACGTGCTGTGCGAGAAGCCCCTCGCCAACTCCGTCGACGAGGCGGAGGCCATGACGGAGGTCGCCGAACTGGCCGCGTCCCGCGGGCAGGTCGCGATGACCGGGTTCAACTACCGGCGCGTCCCCGCCATCGCCCTCGCCCGCCGCATGGTCGCGGAGGGGCGCATCGGCACCCTGCGCCACGTCCGCGTCAGCTACCTCCAGGACTGGCTCGTCGACCCCTCGTTCCCGCTGACGTGGCGGCTCCAGAAGCCGTACGCGGGCTCCGGCGCACTCGGCGACCTCGGCGCGCACGCCGTCGACCTCGCCCAGTACGTGGCGGGGGAGCCGGTCGCGGGCGTCTCCGCGCTCACCGAGACGTTCGTGCGGGAGCGGCCCGTCCTCGAAGGGGCCTCGTCCGGGCTCTCCGGGACCGGGGGAGTCAGGCTCGGCCAGGTCACCGTCGACGACGCGGCCGTCTTCACCGGGCGCTTCGCCTCCGGCGCCCTCGCCTCCTTCGAGGCGACCCGGTTCGCCACGGGCCGCAAGAACGCCCTGAAGGTCGAGCTGAACGGCGAGCGCGGCTCCCTCGCCTTCGACCTCGAACGCCTGAATGAACTGTCCTTCCACGACCAGACGGAGCCCAGCGCCAGCGCGGGCTTCCGCCGCATCCTCGTCACCGAACCCGACCACCCCTACCTGGAGGCGTGGTGGCCGCCGGGCCACGGCCTCGGCTACGAGCACACCTTCGTGCACCAGGCCCGCGACCTCGTCCACGCCATCGCCGAGCGCACCGCGCCCGCGCCGTCGTTCGCCGACGGGCTCCAGGTGCAGCGCGTCCTCGCGGCCGTCGAGGAGAGCGCGGCGAAGAACTCCGTCTACACCCTCGTCCAGGCTTGACCTCGTCCAGACTCAGGAGGCTTGACGACCGTGCCACGCCAGTTCACCCTGTTCACCGGCCAATGGGCGGACCTCCCGCTCGAAGAGGTCTGCCGCCTGGCCCGCGACTTCGGCTACGACGGCCTCGAACTCGCCTGTTGGGGCGACCACTTCGAGGTCGACAAGGCGCTCGCCGACCCCGGCTACCTCGACTCGCGCCACGCCCTGCTCGACAAGTACGGGCTGAAGTGCTTCGCCATCTCCAACCACCTGGTCGGCCAGGCCGTCTGCGACGCCATCATCGACGAGCGGCACGAGGCGATCCTGCCCGCCCGCATCTGGGGCGACGGCGACGGGGAAGGCGTGCGGCAGCGCGCCGCCGCCGAGATCAAGGACACGGCCCGCGCGGCGGCGGCCTTCGGGGTCGACACCGTCATCGGCTTCACGGGCTCCTCGATCTGGCACCTCGTCGCCATGTTCCCGCCGGCCCCCGAGTCGATGATCGAGCGCGGCTACGAGGACTTCGCCACGCGCTGGAACCCGATCCTCGACGTGTTCGACACCGAAGGCGTGCGGTTCGCGCACGAGGTCCACCCGAGCGAGATCGCATACGACTACTGGACGACGCACAAGGCGCTTGAGGCGGTGGACCACCGCCCCGCCTTCGGCCTCAACTTCGACCCCTCGCACTTCGTGTGGCAGGACCTCGACCCGGTCGGCTTCCTGTGGGACTTCCGCGACCGGATCTACCACGTCGACTGCAAGGAGGCCCGGCGCCGCCTCGACGGCCGCAACGGGCGCCTCGGCTCCCACCTGCCCTGGGGCGACCCGCGCCGCGGCTGGGACTTCGTCTCCGCCGGGCACGGGGACGTGCCCTGGGAGGACGTCTTCCGGATGCTGCGCTCGATCGACTACCAGGGGCCGATCTCCGTGGAGTGGGAGGACGCCGGGATGGACCGCCTCCAGGGTGCTCCGGAGGCGCTGAGCCACCTGCGCAAGCTCGACTTCGAGCCGCCGAGCGCGTCGTTCGACGCCGCGTTCAACAGCTGATCCGTCCGATCCGCCCGACCTGTCCGGCCTGTTTGTCCGACGGGCCGAACGTCTTTGTCCTGCACTGGGAGAAAGCTCAACCAGTTGTGACGCAAGGGCTGTTCGGCCCGGACAAACGGAGTTAACGTCCCTGTCACACACGTCTCCGGGGTGACGGCGCACCCCGGCGCCCGCACCGCACGTCTCCGCACCCATTCCGTACGGCCCACCCCGTTCCCGGAGGGACCTCGTGCACAGCAGCAGAACCAGAGACCGCAACGGCACCACCAGGCGCTCCAGACTCCGCACCAGCCTCGCCCTGCTCACGGGCTCCGTCCTCGTCGGCTCCTCGCTCGCCCTCGTGCCGGGCACGGCCGTCGCGCACCCGGACCACCCGGACGCGCCCGCCGCCGAATCCGACTTCCAGCAGGTCACCCTCGCCAAGGGCGCGGACGAGACCGGCGAGCCGATGTCGCTCGCCGTGCTGCCGGACCGCAGCGTCCTGCACACCTCCCGCGACGGCACCCTCCGCCTGACCGACGCGGGCGGCTCCACCTCCGTCGCCGGCAAGCTCGACGTGTACGACCACGACGAGGAGGGCCTCCAGGGCGTCGGCGTCGACCCGGGCTTCAAGGACAACCGGTTCATCTACCTCTACTACGCGCCGCCGCTGAACACCCCGGCCGGTGACGCCCCGGAGACCGGCACCGCCGCCGACTTCGCCAAGTTCGACGGCGTGAACCGGCTCGCCCGCTTCGTCCTCAAGGAGGACGGCACGCTCGACAAGGCGAGCGAGAAGAACATCCTCGAGGTCAAGACCTCGCGCGGCACGTGCTGCCACGTCGGCGGTGACATCGACTTCGACGCCGACGGCAACCTGTACCTGTCGACCGGCGACGACACCAACCCCTTCGCCTCCGACGGCTACACCCCGATCGACGAGCGCGCCGAGCGCAACCCCGCGTTCGACGCGCAGCGCAGCTCGGGCAACACCAACGACCTGCGGGGCAAGGTCCTGCGCATCAAGGTCAAGGCGGACGGCAGCTACGACATCCCCGAGGGCAACCTCTTCGCGCCGGGCACCGCGAAGACCCGCCCCGAGATCTACGCGATGGGCTTCCGCAACCCGTTCCGCATCAGCGTCGACAAGCCGACCGGCACCGTCTACGTGGGTGACTACGGCCCGGACGCCGGCGCGGCCGACCCCAAGCGGGGCCCGGCCGGACAGGTCGAGTTCGCCAAGATCACCAAGGCGGGCAACTTCGGCTGGCCGTACTGCACGGGCGCCAATGACGCCTACGTCGACTACGACTTCGCCACGAAGGCGTCCGGCGCGACGTTCGACTGCAACGCGCCGAAGAACACCTCCCCGAACAACACCGGTCTGACCGATCTGCCGCCGGCCCAGCCCGCCTGGATCCCGTACGACAACGGCTCCGTGCCCGAGTTCGGCTCCGGCTCCGAGTCCCCGATGGCGGGCCCGGTCTACCGCTACGACGCCGACCTCGACTCCCCGGTGAAGTTCCCCGAGGAGTACGACGGCGACTTCTTCGCCACCGAGTTCGGCCGCCAGTGGATCAAGCGGATCGAGCAGGACGGCTCCGGGAACGTCTCGAAGATCAACGACTTCCCGTGGTCCGGCACCCAGGTCATGGACAGCGCCTTCGGTCCCGACGGCGCCCTCTACGTCCTCGACTACGGCCTCTCCTGGTTCGGCGGCGACGAGCACTCGGCGCTGTACCGCATCGAGAACGCCACCGGCGGCCACTCGCCGATCGTCGAGGCGAAGGCGTCCAAGACGTCCGGCCAGTCGCCCCTGCGCACCAACTTCACGGCGACCGGCACCGACGCCGACGACGACCCGATCACCTACACCTGGGACTTCGGCGACGGCACGAAGGGCACAGGACCCAACCCGAGCCACACGTACCGCAAGGACGGCACGTACGTGGTGACGGTCACCGGTGACGACGGCACGGGCCGCACAGGCTCCGCCAACGTCCGCATCGTCGTCGGTAACACGGCCCCGTCGGTGAAGTTCCAGAACCCTCCCAATGGGGCCCTGTTCAAGTTCGGCGACACCATCCCCTTCAAGGTCGCGGTCAGTGACCCCGAGGACGGCGCGATCGACTGCTCCAAGGTCACCGTGCGCTACCTCCTCGGCCACGACAACCACGCCCACGCCATCACCTCGGCCAAGGGCTGCGAAGGCACCATCACCGCGCCCGCCGACGCCGAGCACGACCCGAACGCCAACATCTACGGCGTGCTCGACGCCGAGTACACCGACGGCGGCGGAGGCGGCCAGGCCGCGCTGACCACGCACGACCAGGTCCAGCTCCAGCCGCGCCACCGCCAGGCCGAGCACTACACCAAGCAGCAGGGCACCACGCTGCAGAGCAAGACCCAGGCCAACGGCGGCCGCACCGTCGGCGACATCCACGACGGCGACTGGATCTCCTTCAGCCCCTACAACCTCACCGGGGCCAAGAAGCTCACCGCCCGGATCTCCTCCGGCGGCGCGGGCGGCTTCCTCGAGGTGCGCACCGGCTCGGCGACCGGCACCCTGCTGGGCTCCGCCCCGGTCCCCGTCACCGGAAGCTGGGAGACCTTCCAGAACGTCGACGTGCCGCTGCGCAACGTCCCGAAGAAGACCACCGACCTGTACCTCGTCTTCAAGGGCGGTGACGGCGCGCTCTACGACGTCGACGACTTCGAGATCAGCAACGACGCCCCCGTGAAGGGCGCCAAGCGGGTCCTCGTCTTCTCCAAGACGGGCGGCTTCCGCCACGACGCGATCCCCGAGGGCATCGCCGCCCTGAAGGAGCTCGGCGCCACCAGCAACATCACCGTTGACGCCACCGAGTCCGCCGCCCAGTTCACCAGCAACAACCTCGCCCGCTACGACGCCGTCGTCTTCATGTCGACCACGGGCGACGTCCTGAACGACGCCCAGCAGAAGGCGTTCGAGGGCTTCATCGTGAACGGCGGCGGCTACATGGGCGTCCACGCCGCAGCCGACACCGAGTACGACTGGTCGTACTACGGCGGCCTCGTCGGCGCCTACTTCGACTCGCACCCGGCCATCCAGAAGGCCACCGTCCGCGTCGAGGACACCGCCAACCCGGCCACCGCCCACCTCGGCAAGGCATGGGAGCGCACCGACGAGCTGTACAACTACCGCACCAACCCGCGCGACAAGGTGCACGTCCTCGCCACCCTCGACGAGACGACGTACCAGGGCGGGAACATGAAGGGCGACCACCCGATCGCCTGGTGCCAGAGCTACGGCGGCGGCCGCTCCTTCTACACCGGCCTCGGCCACACGAAGGAGTCCTACGCCGACGACGCCTTCCGCGCCCACCTGCTCGGCGGCCTGAAGTACGCGGCCGGCCAGGTCAAGGCGGACTGCAAGCCGAACAAGGGCTACCGGTCGATCTTCAACGGCCAGTCCCTCGACGGCTGGAAGCAGGCAGGGCCCGGCAAGTTCAGCATCAAGGACGGCACGCTGAACTCCGAGGGCGGCATGGGCCTCCTCTGGTACCAGGCCAAGGAGCTGAAGTCGTACTCCCTGAAGCTCGACTGGAAGATGCGGGGCGACGACAACTCCGGAGTCTTCGTCGGCTTCCCCGCCTCCGACGACCCCTGGTCCGCGGTGAACAAGGGCTACGAGGTCCAGATCGACGCCACCGACGCGGCCGACCGCACGACGGGCTCGATCTACACCTTCAAGGCCGCCAACATCAAGGCCCGCGACCAGGTCCTGCGCCCGCCGGGGCAGTGGAACTCCTACGAGATCAAGGTCCAGGGCGAACGCCTCCAGGTGTTCCTCAACGGAGTCAAGATCAACGACTTCACCAACAAGGACCCCGAGCGGAGCCTGAAGGACGGCTACATCGGCATCCAGAACCACGGTGACGCCGACCATGTCTCCTTCCGCGACATCCAGCTCAAGGAGCTGCCCGCCTCGGAGTAGGCACCACTCACCGCTCGGCTCGGAACAGGTACTGCCTGGCTCGAAGCAGGCACTGTTCCGGACGGTCGAGCACGAACCGTCCGTCCAGGGCGACCAGAACGACGGTGGGCGGAGGACGCCGGACCTCCGCCCACCGTCCCCCACCACCCGACCCGGCCGGGGCGTAGGCACCCCGGCCGGCACCGGCACCCGTGCCGCCCGTACAGGGCACGACCCCGTGCCCCGTACGGGCTTCGGCACCGCTCACTCCGTACCGCGTACGACCCCCGTTCGTGTGCGACCCCGGTTCGTGTTCGACAAGGAGGCTGCCCATGTCCGCCGAACCGTCCATCCCCGCCCCCCTCCCCGCCACGTCCCCCGCGTCCTCCTCCTCGTCATCGGCCCCGCGCTACGGCGTCTGGCTCGTCGGAGCACGCGGCTCCGTCGCCACCACCGCGATCGCGGGATGCGCCGCCGTCGCCGCGGGCCTGCACCCGCCGACCGGCATGGTCACCGAGACCGCCCCCTTCGCCGAAGCGGGCCTGCCAACGTTGTCGTCGCTGGTCTTCGGCGGCCACGACACCGACGACTGCCCGCTGCCCAAACGCGCCGAACACCTCGCCGCGGGCGGCGTCCTGCCCCACGGCCTGCCCTCCGCGATCGCCGCCGAACTGGCCGCCGCCGACCGGGAGATCAAACCCGGCGGCCCCCTGCCCGGCCGCGACGACGGCCGCACCCAGGACGAACTGATCACCACCTTCGCCACCGACCTACGGGACTTCATCCGCACCCAGGGCCTCGCGGGCGCCGTCGTCGTGAACGTCGCCTCCACCGAACCGGCCCCCGCCGACGGCGACGCCCTCCCGGCCAGCTCCCTCTACGCCGCCGCCGCCCTCCGCGCGGGCTGCCCCTACGTCAACTTCACCCCCTCCACCGGCCTGCACCACCCGTCCCTGGCCCCCGAGGCGTCCGCCGCCTCCGTCCCCTACGCCGGCCGCGACGGCAAGACCGGCCAGACCCTGCTGCGCTCCGTGCTCGGCCCGATGTTCCTGCAACGCGCCCTCGCCGTACGCGCCTGGTCCGGCACCAACCTGCTCGGCGGCGGCGACGGCGCCGCCCTCGCCGACCCCACCGCGGCCGCCGCCAAGAACGCCGGCAAGGAACGCGTCCTCGCCGACACCCTCGGCGCCGCCCCCGAGGGCCAGGTCCACATCGACGACGTGCCCGCGCTCGGCGACTGGAAGACCGCCTGGGACCACATCGCCTTCGACGGCTTCCTCGGCGCCCGCATGGTCCTCCAGACCACCTGGCAGGGGTGCGACTCCGCCCTCGCCGCGCCCCTCGTCCTCGACCTGGCCCGGCTGCTGCTCCGCGCCGCCGATCTCGGCCTGACCGGACCGCGCCCGGAACTCGGCTTCTACTTCAAGGACCCGGACGGCGACGCCTCCTCCGCGCTCGGCGACCAGTTCGCCGCGCTGGTGGACTTCGCCCGGCGCCTGCGGGACCCCCGATGAGCGGCAGTGGCAGCGGCGGGCGAGGACGCGCCTGGGCCGAACTCCTGCGCCTGCCCGCCCTCTTCACCGTCCCCGGCGACGCCCTAGCGGGCGCTGCGGCGGTCGGCGCCCGCCCCGGTCGCGGTACCTTCCTCGCCATCGGCGCGTCACTGTGCCTGTACGAGGCGGGCATGGCCCTCAACGACTGGGCCGACCGCAACGAGGACGCCCGCGACCGCCCCCACCGCCCGATCCCGTCGGGCCGGATCCGCCCGGGGGCGGCCCTGGCGGCGGCCACCGCGTTCACGGCAGCGGGCATCGGCCTGGCCTCCCGCGCGGGCCGCACGCCGACCGCCGTGAGCACGGCGCTGGCGGCAACGGTCTGGGCATACGACCTGGGCCTCAAGCGCACCCCCGCGGGCCCAGCGGCAATGGGCGCGGCCCGAGCCCTGGACGTCCTCCTGGGAGCATCGGCCTCCGGCGACGACGAAGCGTCCTTGAACACAGCCCCGGCCACCACCACGGCCAAGCGCCCGGGGTCTGGCACCGGCCGCGACGGGCACCCCGCCCCCGCCGGGCTGACCGCAGCGCTGCCCGCCGCTCTCGCCCTCGGCGTCCACACCGCCGCCGTCACCACCGTCTCCCGCAACGAGACCACCGGCGGTGTCCCCGCCGCCCCCGCCGCGGCGCTGGCCGTCACCGCGCTTCTGACCAGGCATCTCCTCAAGCTCCCGGCGGGCCGAGGCGCCGCAGCCCCCCTCGGTCTGCCGGGTCCCACCGCGTACGCCGTCACCACCGCACGCCCTCTCCTGCACGCCCTCCTCAATCCGTCCCCGCCCCTGACACAGCGCGCCGTCGGCGCCGGGATCCGCGCCATGATTCCGCTCCAGGCCGCCCTGGCCGCCCGCGCGGGAGCCCCCGGGACGGCTCTGGCCACCGCCGCCCTCGCCCCCTTGGCCCGCCGCTTCGCGAAGAAGGTGAGCGTCACATGAACCCCCGAGCGCCGCGGCCCACCCGAAGCGGCACCCCGAGCCCCGCTCCTGCCACCGCTGAGCGCAGCGCCCCGCGCTGGGGCTACGGCACGAACGGCCTGACCGATCTTCGCCTCGATGACGCTCTCGCCCTCCTCTGCGACCTCGGTTACGACGGGGTCGGCCTGACCCTCGACCACATGCACCTGGACCCGCTCACCCCGGACCTCGCGGAGCGCACCCGTCAGGTGGGCCGGCTTCTGGAGCGCTACCGTCTGACGGCCACCGTCGAGACCGGCGCCCGCTATGTCCTCGATCCGCGCCGCAAACACGGCCCCTCCCTCCTCGACCCCGATCCGGAGGCCCGGCAGGCCCGCGCCCGGCTGCTGGTCCGCGCTGTTCAGGTCGCCGCCGATCTGGGCGCCCACGCGGTGCACTGCTTCAGCGGCATCACCCCCGACGGCACGGACCCGGACACCGCCTGGAAGCTGCTCGCGGACGAACTCGGCCC